>CANHPI010000037.1 GCA_947462425.1 Bacteroidota bacterium | reverse complement strand
ATGAGTACGGAGTAGTTTCAAGCAAGACCATTCCTGCGGGCGAATTTCAAACGGTAGTATTGGCCGTTGCGCATAAAGAGTTTAGATCACTGAGCATAAACGAGATCGTTCAATCAGGTGGAGTTGTTTATGATGTAAAAGGAATTTTGGAAGACAATTTAGTTGACGGAAAGTTATAAGTAGTGAAAATATTAGTCACAGGAATAGCTGGATTTATAGGGTTTCATGTAGCCAAAAGACTTTTGTCTGAACGTTATTCCGTTGTTGGAATTGATAATCTAAACGATTATTACGACGTTCAATTAAAAAAAGATAGACTTAATGAGCTGGGTGTTACTGAATCTGATAATATTTGGTCTTCATCTAATTCCGAACTGACATTTATAAAAATGGACCTTCAAGAGAAAGATTCTTTATTGAATTTATTTTCTGAAAACAGTTTTGATTACGTTATTCATTTAGCCGCTCAGGCGGGTGTTCGATATTCGCTTTCGCAACCACAACGATATGTTGACAGTAATATAACCGGGTTTCTTAACATTTTGGAGTGTTGTCGATTTTATCCATTGAAGCATTTAATTTTTGCAAGTAGTAGCTCGGTTTACGGGTTAAACTCCAAAATTCCATTTTCAGAAACAGATAAAACTGATTCGCCAATAAGTATGTATGCTGCGACAAAGAAGGCAAATGAACTAATGGCGCATACCTATAGTCATTTGTTCAAGATCCCAGCAACTGGACTTCGTTTTTTCACTGTATACGGTCCTTGGGGAAGACCAGACATGGCAATGCATTTGTTTACTAAAGCAGTAATAGATTCAGAGAAGGTACAATTATTTAATGGAGGAGAATTAAGTCGTGATTTCACCTATGTTGATGATGTTGTTGAAAGTGTTTATCGTTTGATGCTTATGCCAGCAATTGATAAGAATTTGCCATTAAATATTTTTAATGTTGGCAGAAACCATCCTGAAAAATTGCTGGATTTTGTTCAAGCAATTGAAAAAACGACTTTCAAAAAAGGGGAATTGCAATATTTACCAATGCAAGCTGGTGATGTTGAATCCACCTTTGCTGATGTAACGATGTTAAATGAATATGTCAATTATAAACCGAAAATTGACATAAATGAGGGGGTTAGAAATTTCGTTGATTGGTACAAACGATATCATGAAGAAAAGTAAAATTTTTATTATCGCTGAAATTGCTCAAGCCCATGAGGGTTCTTTGGGAATTGCGCATTCATACATTGATGTTCTCGCCGCTTGCGGAGTTGATGCTGTGAAATTCCAAACTCATATTGCAGAAGCCGAAAGTAGTGAATTCGAGTCCTTCCGAGTAAAATTTAGTTACGAGGATGAGACGCGTTTCGATTATTGGAAACGTATGGAATTCACAAAAGAGCAATGGTTGGGGTTAAAAGAGCATTGTGACAACAAAGGAATTGAATTTATTTCTTCTCCGTTCAGTTGCGCTGCAGTTGATTTGTTAGAAGAAATAGGTGTTAAACGCTATAAAATTGGATCTGGAGAAATGACCAATTTTCTTATGCTAAATAAGATTGCGAAGACAGGAAAACCAATAATTCTATCTTCTGGCATGAGTGATTATAAGGAGCTTGAAGAATGTATTGCGTTTTTGAAACCGTTTGGAAATGAAGTTAGTTTACTTCAATGCACTACAGCCTATCCAACTAAACCCGAACAATGGGGTTTGCGTGTAATTTCTGAATTGAAAGCACGATTTATTATTCCAGTTGGTTATTCAGACCATTCTGCGGATATCACTGCGGGTATTTCCGCGGTTAGTTTAGGAGCGGAAATTCTGGAGTTTCATGTCACTTTCCATAATAACATGTTTGGTCCCGATGCTAAGGCTTCATTAACCATAGAAGAGACCAAACAATTGGTTCGGTCTGTTAGAGCTATAGAAATAGCATTTAACGGAGAAAATTCAAAGGAGGATATGTCTCATTTTTCTGAACTAAAGAATTTGTTTGGGAAATCATTGGCGGTTAACAAGAATCTATTGAAAGGCCATATTATTTCATTCGAGGATTTAGAATCGAAAAAACCGGGTGATATGGGTATTTCAGCTAAAGAATTTCAGGCAGTCGTAGGTAAGAAACTTTTAAGAGATAAGGATCTATGGCAGTTCTTATCCTATTCAGATTTAGAAAACTGATTTATGGAAAGAAGGAAGATTTGTGTAGTAGTAACAGCTCGACCGTCTTACAGTCGAATTAAAACTGCTTTGCAAGCAATTAAAGAACATCCGAATCTTGAACTTCAATTGGTGGTAGCTGCTTCCGCTTTATTAGATCGGTACGGTTCTGCTGTTCAGTACATTGAAAAAGATGGGTTTCAAATTGCGGCTAAAGTATTCAATGTATTAGAAGGTGAAAACTTAACCGCTGCAGCTAAGACGACTGGCTTGGGAATAATGGAATTGTCTTCGGTTTTTGAAAATTTGAAACCGGATATGGTTGTTACTGTTGCAGATAGGTTTGAAACCATATCAACAGCAATTGCTGCATCATATATGAATATTCCATTAGCCCATATACAAGGTGGTGAGGTTACGGGCAACATCGATGAAAAAGTTAGACACAGTATAACGAAGTTAGCAGACTATCATTTTGTGGCTTCCGAAGATGCAAAGGAGCGTGTATTGAGACTAGGAGAGGACCCTCGCTATGTTTTTAATACAGGTTGCCCATCAATCGATTTAGCAGAAAATGTTATGAAAAACCCTAATTTGGACTTTGACCCGTATATAAAATATGGGGGTGTTGGCGCAAAGCCAGATTTAAGCAAAGGTTATATAATTGTTATGCAACATCCAGTAACTAATGAATATGCGGAAAGTAGAAAACAGATTGAGGAAACATTATTTGCACTTAAGGACATAAATCTACCAATATTATGGTTCTGGCCGAATGTTGATGCTGGAGCAGATGGCACTTCTTCAGGTATACGCGCATTCAGAGAAAAGCACAAAGTTGAACATATTCACTTCTTTAAAAATATGGAAGGAGAGGATTTTCTTAGGCTATTGATTAATTCAATCTGTTTGGTTGGAAATAGCAGCGTGGGAATCAGGGAGTGTGCATATTTAGGTGTGCGAGCATTGAATATTGGAAGTAGACAGAACAAGAGGTTAAGAGGCATTAATGTTGTTGATCTGGACTATAATCGCGATGCAATTAAAAGGGCTTTGAATGGAATAAATATGAACTCGAAAATCAAAAGTTCGGAAATATATGGCAAAGGAAATTCAGGCAGAGCTATTGCGAATTTACTTGCTGAAATCCCATTAATTTATTTCAAAACTATAGAATATTGAGAGTTTTAGGAATTATACCTGCGAGAGGAGGTTCTCAAGGCTTGCCGAAAAAAAACATTAAGAATTTGAATGGGTATCCTTTAATTGCTCATACAATAAAAAGTGCAAGGGAATCAAAGCTAATATCTGAATTTATTGTAAGTACTGATGATATTGAAATTTCAAAAATAGCGATTGATTTTGGGGCATCCGTGCCTTTTTTGCGGCCAGCTGAAATTTCCAAATCTGAATCTTCATCTTTGGAATTAATTGTTCATGCTCTCGAATTCTATGAGAAGAAATCGGTTTTTTTCGATGCGGTATGTTTACTTCAGCCAACCAGTCCTTTTCGACCATCTGGGGCAATTGATGATGCCATTGTTCAGTTTACAAATTGTAATTCGAACTGCCTAGTAAGCGTTAGAGAAGTGCCAAGTCATTATAACCCATATTGGACATTTAAGATTGAAGAGTCGGGATCGTTAAAAAAAGTTATTAATCAAGAATTAATCACAAGGCGTCAGAATCTCCCGAAAGTTTTTCATAGGGACGGAGCTATTTATTTATTTACAGTCGAATTTTTAAAGCACACTGAAACTCTTATTTCGAGTGATACAAAGGCCTTTATAATCGACAGCCCTGAATTAATAAATATTGACACAGAAAATGATTGGAAAATTGCAGAACAGTATATAAAATATTAAATAAGAACTAATATGTTAAAAGAATATTTTAAATATTATGTTAGTCTCATTGGTCGACCATTTTGGGTTCTAGTATTTATGTCTATTATTATCGCTATTTTCGATAGTGTTGGAATTACTATTTTAATTCCCCTGCTTAATGGTAATGGTGATAATGAGATTTCGGTTTTTTTTAGGTTGATTTTCGGACCTGAATTCGTTAAGAATAAAGCTAATTTAGTATTTTTCTTCGTCTTACTTTTTGCTTTGAAAGGGGGGGTGCGATATTTTAGTTCAGTACTTCAGTCGAGAATTTACAGAAGGCTTTATTTGAAAGTAAAAAATAATTTTTTCGAAAGAATATTAAGATTAGACTATTTATATTATTCAAAATTCAATTCAGGACACTTTACGACCATTTTAAATAATCACGTTGGAAAGTATATAACTAATTTTACTGTATTTATTTCATTTACAACTGGAGTCTTAATGCTTCTTATGTATACTTTGTGGTCATTATTAATATCTCCCAAAATTACTTGTATTTCAATATGCCTAGGGGGTATAGGATTTTATTTAATTTCACTAATTACCTATAGAATTAAGTCGCTGTCTGTTGAATCTTCGAATTTAGAAAAAGGAAATGGCCAAATAGCAATTCAAGGATTATATTCTTTTCAATATTTAATTTCGACAGGGGTTTGGGTGAAAATGGCTTCAATGTTTTCAAAATCAACAAGGGAAATCACAGAGAATCAGTATTATTCTCAAAAAAGATTGGGTCTTGCGCGTTCGTTGCAGGAATTTTTTGCTATTTGTTTATTTATTGGTATGTTTTACCTCGAGTTGGAGATTTTGAAATACTCGGTCGCAGAAATTATTTTTGTCGGATTAATACTTTTTAGATCTTTAAATCAGCTAACTAGTATTCAGGGTAACTTACAAATACTTAAGTCGAATTATGGGCCTATCAAATCGGTATTCGACGAATTTGACAATATAAATGAAAATTTGCGAAGAGAAGGTGGGTTTGCGGTTAAGCAACCGATAAATAGTTTATCAATCAGATTTGACAGTGTAGGGTTTCGCTATGGGAATGATAGAGAATCTGTTTTAGAATGTATTAATTTCGAAATTGGTTGCAATACAACAGTTGCAATTGTTGGCAAATCCGGGGCTGGAAAATCAACTTTAGTAAACCTTTTGACGGGAATTTTGGAGCCAAGTGAGGGATGTATTTGGTTGGGAAACAATAAACTAAGTGAGCTAGATTTGGATGATTATAGAAAAAGATTGGGTTTGGTATCTCAAGATTATGTTTTATATGACACTTCAGTTATTAATAACGTTACTATGTTTGACACAAATGTTGATTTGAAAAATTTAGAATTAGCATTGAAACAAGCCAATATTTTTGATTTCGTTAAAGAATTAGAAAACGGCTTTTACACTACGATTGGTGATAGAGGAATACAGCTGAGCGGTGGGCAGAAGCAGAGGTTAGTTATAGCTAGAGAATTATATAAAAGGCCTGAGTTGTTGATATTAGATGAGGCTACCAGTTCTCTCGATTCTGAATCTGAGTTAAAGATCAGGCAAGCAATAGATTCCCTACATGGAAAGCTCACTGTTTTGGTAGTTGCTCACCGATTGTCTACAATTAAAAGTGCGGATAAGATATTGGTAATAAGCGAAGGTAGAATAGCCGAAATGGGAAGTTTCGATTATTTATTGAACTTAGAAAATGGAATATTTTCTAAAATGGTCAAAAATCAGAGCTTTGAATGAAAACTACTCCTTTAGTTTCTGTTGTTGTAATTACATATTTGCATGAGAAATATATTTACGATTGCATTCTAAATATTTTAAATCAAAATTACGAAAATTTCGAAATTTTAATATTTGATGACAACTCTCCAGATGATACGGAAAATGTCGTAAATTCTTTGCAAGCACACCCGAATTTTTTCCGGCTGTCTTACTTTAGAAATGCTTTAAACATCGGCTTTCAATTGAATCTTATACATGCCATCAAAGCTTCTAAAGGAGAGTATGTAGCAATTTGTGAAGGAGATGATTATTGGATAAACAGAAACAAATTATCTAGGCAGTTTACTTTTTTACAAGAGAATTCTTCTTTTTTTGCCGTTGTTCACAATGCAATACGCGTTTCCGATGATGAAAGAAAGTCAATGAATAATAATCAAGAAAGTCAAGTGGTATTCCCCGATTTTTATTTCTCTAATGGGAATGATCTGAACATACCAACGGCTTCAATATTCTGTAGGAATAATTTTAAAATTTTAGAATATTGGAAAAAATTGCCGATGCTAGATTATCCAATTTTAGTCAACTGTTTTAATCAAGGAGGTATTTACTATTTTTCTGATGAATTGTCGGTTTACAGAAAGCATGATGGTGGAATCTCGAAGAAAATTCACGATTCTGATTTGTATTTTAAGAGGAAAGCTATGATGTTTTTGAAATTATTTATTCAGTTTAGGAATATTTATTTGTTAAAGGCTGCAAGTATGAATTTCATTTATTTTGTCTTTGATGGTAGGACAAAAATATCAAAAAGAATTTTGTATGTGCCTGTAGCAGCATTTCTTTTTCCAAGGCATATTAAAATTATTTTATATAAATTATTAAAATGAAAAACCTATTCATTTTTCATAATTGGTATCCAACTATAGATGACCCGTTAAATGGTGTTTTTTTTGAAGAAAGAGCTCGCTTGCTAACACAGATAACACAAATTAGGACCATACATATTCAAAGAGTTCAAGTGAGTTTTTTTTCATTAAAATGGGTGAAGAGTTTTGTTAATTCAAATAGCGTTGTTACTAGGGAAAGTTCTAACTTATTGCATTATCATTGTAAAGTTTTTTTGATAGATCTTGATTCTAGGATTTTTAGGTTTACTCTAACCCCCTTTTTAAAGCAAAAATTAATTAAGTTAAATTATTTTTTACTTGCAAAATCATACGAAAATGCCTATTTGAAGTTTGAGAATAGAAGGAATGATGTATTGTACGGCACATCCGTCCAATCATGCGGTTCAGCTATACTTTCATTATCAGAGAAATATAACTTAAATTACATTCTTTCTGAGCACAGTATAATTCACAGAGATGTTTTTGCGTCATATAGAACTTCTGAGGCAATGTTGAGGGCTAGTTTTATAATAGCAATTTCTCATGATAAATTAAGGGATTTGTTAAAATTAAATTATAATTTCCGATACCGTTTTCTACCAAACATGGTAGATGAGGATAAGTTTATGATGACGTCCCATTCTCGTTCAGGCATGAAAGTACTTTTGTTTGTAGGGAGTTCTTCTTGGAGAAAAGATCTAAAGACATTCATTAAAGTTTTGGCTTCATTAGAAGCCGAAAAGGTTTTTGGCATTGTAAGGATTATCGGAATTCCATACAATGTGTTTACTTCATTAATGGCTTCAATTAACATTAGTTTTGATTTTAAGTTCTTAAAAATAGAAATCTTGGGAGTGGTTGACAGATTGAATTTGCCAGGTAATTATAGCCAAGCTGACGCATTGCTCATTACTAGTGTTTATGAAGGTATACCGAATGTTTGTTTGGAAGCAATGAGTTGTGGTTTACCTGTTTTCTCGACAAAATGTGGTGGAGTTGAGGATATTATCGATGGGAATAATGGTTTTTTATTTAATATAGGGGATTCAGATGAAATATCGAAATATTTGATTTCTTTTTTTAGCGGTAAGTTAATATTTGATGGGGTTTATATAAGGAAAAAGGTAATAGATTATAGTGGAAAACATAAGTATTTATCTTTTTTTAGCGATATTTTAAAGGAATAAATCGGCATGAAGAGTAAATCGCCAATTGTTTTTTTCATTGATGACTTGGCTCCGGGTGGTGCTCAAAAACAATTGATTTTGTTAGCTAATCAACTATCGAGTATCCTTCCTAATACCATATACATAATGTGTTACGGTTTAAATTTAAGGCTACAGGAAGATTTGGATATAAGTAAAATTAAATTAGTTTTTCTGAGACGAAAATATAAAGCGTCCATATTAATTTTTGCGACTTGGGAATTGTGGAGAATTAAACCTTTTATCGTTATTTCCTTTTTAAGATCACCAAATATAATTGTAGAAATAGTGCGGTTTTTTATTTTGAGAAAATTTAAATTAATAATCTCAGAGCGAAGTGCACAGAATTATTTATTGAAAGGACCCTTATTGCTTTTGCAAAGGTTACTTCATCGTTCACAACCTGATTATATAGTTTTTAATTCTTCTCACAATATGGATTTGTTTGCAACTTATTATGGTTTAGATAATCGTCTAACGGTGATAGAAAATTTTGTTGAAGTTAAAATTGTAGAAATACCAGAGAGAAGGAAAGTTTTCAATATAGGGGTTTTCGCCAATTATACGAGGAACAAAAATGTTCAAGGCTTGATTGCAGCTCTTCTTTTATTAGATCCGGAAACTCTTGAAAGAATACACATTGATTGGTATGGGGAGGAAAGGGATGAATCATATTGCTTGGCTAAAAAAGATGTTGAGACTCATAATTTATCTTCAGTTCTGCGTTTAAATGGCTTTTGTCCGAATCCTATAGAAAAATACGAGGATTTGCATTGTATTGCTAGCTTTAGTTTTTTTGAAGGAATGTCAAATTCACTTCTTGAGGCAATGGCTTATAAAAGGGTAGTAATTGCATCGAGAATTCCAAGCAGCGTTGAATTGTTGAAATCGGAGGATTTCCTTTTCGACCCTGAGAATCCAATTGAAATAGCTGATGTTTTGTTTCGAGTTTCGGAATTGTCGGATAATGAGGTTGAGAAGATTGCTTTGTATAATTTCGATAGAATTTCAGATATGCATAATTCCCATGATATTTTAAACAAATGGCTGGCGCTAATAAAATAAATATTTACACATGATTCCTTTTACACGGCCTTTTTTACCACCAATAGAGGATTATAAAAAACATATAGATGATATTTATAGTTCAGCATATCTAACTAATAATGGACCGAATGTTCAGAGTTTGGAGAAAAGGTTATCGTCTGTTTTGGAGGTTGATAATTGTAGTTTTGTGACTAATGGTACTATAGCATTACAACTCGCAATAAAAGCTCTTGGCTTAAAAGGTGAAGTAATAACAACTCCATTTTCTTACGTTGCAACAACTTCTTCTATTGTTTGGGAAGGTTGCTCACCGGTTTATGTCGACATAGATCCTGACACATTAAATATTGATGTGTCAAAAATAGAAATTGCTATTACTAAAAGAACAAGTGCAATATTTGTCACACATTGTTTTGGATCACCGTGTGATGTAGAAACTATTTCGAGTATAGCAAAGAAACACAAATTACTTGTTATTTATGATGCCTCTCATTGTTTTGGAACTTTATATAAAGGGCAATCAATATTCAAGTGGGGTGATATAAGCACGTTGAGTTTACATGCTACTAAGCTTATTCATTCAGTAGAAGGTGGCGTGGTTGTATCTTCAAATATTGATATTCATAATTTAATAAATCAAATGCGAAATTTTGGTCATTCAGGACCATATGAGATTAATTTTGTAGGGATAAATGGAAAGAATTGCGAATTCCATGCAGCAATGGGACTTTGCGTCCTAAAATATGCTGAACTCATTCTAGCCGATAGAAAAAGGATTTATTTGAATTATCTATCCTTATTAGGTGACTTGGAATTAAAGTTCCAAAGATTTATAGACAATTCTGCACCTAATTTCTCATACTTTCCAATAATCTTAAAAAATGAAAATTTGACAAAAAAAATATTATCTGACCTGGAAAGCAATAAAGTAACAGTGCGAAGATATTTTTATCCAGCCTTGTCTACTCTTCCATATGTTTCGAAATGTTCCGTCCCAATTGCTGAGGATATATCTAAGAGAATAATTTGCTTGCCAATGTATCATGGTTTGACGGATGAGCAAATTGTAATTATTGCTAAATTAATAAGAAACTCAATTTTGACATAATATGGTAGTGGTGGGCAGTGGAGGTCATTACCGGGAAGTAATGAGTTTAATACCTTCGGAAAATTATGTTATTTTCGATGATAAGAATGCAATTTGCATGAAGTTTGAAAAGAAAGTAATAACTAATTTATCTGAACTAAAGGAATATTTGGCGTCAGAAAAACGATTTGTATTGGCCTTGGGTGGTACTGTGAATCGATATACTTTGTACAAGAAATTGTATGAATTGGGCGGAAGAGTTTGTTCGATAACAGCCCCAACAGCAAATATTGGAAGGGTAGAGGTACATATTGAAGAAGGGGTAGATATTTTGAATAATGTTTTTATATCTAATTTTGTCAGGATTGGAAAATGTACCCTAGTAAATTCTGGAGTTCAAATTCATCACGATTGTGTGGTAGGGTCATTTTGCGAATTAAGTCCTGGGTGTATTGTTTTAGGAAATGTTTCGATTGGAAATTTTACCAGCATAGGCTCTGGGGCGATTATTCTTCCTGGTTTACAGATTGGAAATAATGTTGTAGTCGGCGCGGGTAGTGTTGTTACAAAGAATGTCACAGATAATTCTGTAATATTTGGCAATCCCGCTAGAGTGCAAAAGTAATGAAGGAAATACAAGAAAAGACAAGAGTAGGTATTATTATTGGATCGACATGGGCGTATAGAAATTGGGTTTTGTCAGGTCTTTTGCAGAAATTAGTAAATAGGTACGATTTAGTTGTTATTTTACCAAGTGCGTCGGGCTTATCATGGTTTCAAGAATGCAAGGCTCTAGGCGTTTCAGAGTTTTATTTTGTGGCAAACACAAAACATACTTTTTTAGGAATTAGGCTTCTTTTGATTTTAAAAAAAATATGGACTCTCAAGGGAAATCATACTTTAGCATCAATCAAGGAGAGAAAATCAATTAAGAAGCGCAAGGGTTTAAATTTTTATCTAGTGTTTTATTTGTTTGAATTATTATTTGAGAGACTGTATTTTAAATTTAATCTCGATTTTGAAAAGCTAGAAGAAATATTTGGCAAAGTGAAGTTGGATTTTCTTCTATCTACAAGTTTTGTAACAAGAATTGACAGAGAGATGATTTTGTATTTCTCCAACAGGAAAGTTCCAGTTTGTTCCCATATCCTATCATTTGACAATATATCGAGTAGAGGCTATCTTCCTTGGAGAAAATTGGATAATATATTAATATGGAATCAGAAAATGAGAAATGAGTTAATATTGAATTATCGTATCAAAGAATCTAGACTTCATATTACGGGAACGCCTCAGTTTGACTTTTATCTAAACGAGAATAGGTTGAGCATCGATGATAGAAGTAAAGTGAAATTTATATTGTACTGCGCTAATCATATCGACCATACGCCAAAGGAGCCGTTATTGGTTGAAGCGATTTATCAAGCATTTCAACAATCGCAATTTCTATCAGAATATAAATGGGTAATTAGGGTTCATCCATTGGATGATTATTCAAGGTGGTCATTTTTAAGTGATGGAAGGCAAATAGATATAAACTATCCCTGGGGTAAAATTTCGGATACGTCATACGTGGGAACAATTAGGCAAGGGGATTTGAATACGCAATGTTATTTGTTTTCAAATTCGAGCCTAACTATGGGTGTGGCCTCCACAGTTTTGCTCGATTCGGCTATAAATGGTGTGCCATATTTGAATATAGCTGTGTTTGAACCTCAATTAGGGATAGACTATAGGCCATTATATTTATCAACGCATTATTTGGAATTATTATCGGAATTTTCTGAAATTGAAATCTCTTACTCTGTTTCGGATATTTTGAATAAGTCTGAAGAATTGCTTCGTTCTTACCATTCGAGTCAACAAATTCACAGAAAAATTAAAAGCTATTTTAGCAACTCTTTAGGAAAATCAGTCGAACTGATTGAAGAGAGTTTAGAAAAACTCATTGCAAAATGAATGTCTTTTTTAGTGTTGTGGTGCCACTTTATAATTGTGAGAAAACAATATCAAGAGTTCTACAATCAATATTGAATCAAACATTATCAGATTTTGAATTAATCTTAGTGAATGATGGAAGTATTGACAGCACGGAGGAGATTGTTTTGAAGAATGATGACCCACGAATAAGATATTTTAAAAAAGAAAACGGGGGTGTTTCATCAGCAAGGAATTACGGTATTATTAACTCTACTGGACAATATTTAGCATTTTGTGACTCAGATGATTATTGGCAAAGAGATTTTTTAAGTGTTTTTTATAGATCAATAATTAGAACAAAACAAAAGGACTTATATTATTGTAAGTTTTTATTCAAAAACAAAATTTATGGCAGGAATATATTTTTTCTGAAAGATGTATATTTTCTGTCTAAACTCAGTAAGAATACAGTTTCATCATCTTCGGTGGTTTTGAAGAAAACTACAGTTGAAAATGTTGGTTATTTTAGAGAAAATTTAAGGATAGGTGAAGATATAGATTATTGGATGAGGTTTGTAATGTTGGGGAAAGTCAAACATATTAATAAAGTTCTGGTTTACATAAGTGAAGGTCAAAGCAAATGGGAAGAAGTCAGGTTCTTCTTTCCAATTTGGAGAAGGAGTATTCTTATAATGCATCGTGAAGGATACAAGAGTAATTTTGATATTAACTTTTTAAGGTATTCTCACATAATTGTTAGTTTGTGCGAAATGCACACCCAGAAATCTAGGAAGTTGAAGATTGCAAAAATAATATTGTTAAGATGTTCTTATGTTTTCATATTTAGGCCGAGATATTTCTTAAAATTTTTAGTGAGAATATTGCGTAGTGAATAAAATATTAAAAAGAGTTTTATTTATATATATATTATCTCTCCCGCTGCAGGAATTACCATTTGCGATTATTCCAGGAATAGGAACTCTTTCTTCTTTTTTTGGATTAATATTTGTTTTGTTATTTTTTGTTTCAAATTATATT
>CANHPI010000036.1 GCA_947462425.1 Bacteroidota bacterium | reverse complement strand
GCTTTAGTGGAAGATAGTATTCCAACATTAGGCGTTATTTTTTCGCCTGTATTTAAAGATATTTATTTTGCCGCCAAAGGTTTAGGCGCTTTTAAAATCGACAAGAAAGAGTTTGCGTCTTTAATTGATGTGATTGAAGAAATAAATTTCGAACAGTTATTATTAATTGCTAAAAAACTACCTATTGTTTCAAACCGAGAAAACTATGTAGTAGTCGCAAGCCGATCGCACATGAGCACCGAAACACACCAGCATATTGAAGCATTAAAATTAACACACAAACAAGTTGAAATTGTAACAACGGGTAGTAGTATTAAAATGTGTTGGGTAGCAGAAGGCATTGCAGATGAATATCCACGTTATGGTCCAACTATGGAATGGGACACAGCAGCCGGACAAGCTATTTTGCAAGAAGCAAACGCTTGTTTAATAGATATGGAAACAAAACTTCCAATGAAATATAATCGCGAACAATTATTAAATAATTGCTTTATTGCAAAAAGAATGTTCTTATCATAATGTTTGTTTTAAAAACCGCTTTCGCTAAATTATAATAATACTGTTTGGGGCTTCCTTAGACACAAAAAATAATGCCGAAGAGATTTAACACATACCCTGCAATAAAATAGAATTATAAAAAAATTAATGTTTTAACAATTGGGTTAATAACTTTTTATTGATTTAAAACTTATCACATTATATTTGTTTTAAATAAAAAATATAATTGTAATGACAACAGAAATGGCTTTAGAAAATATAACAACAGAACTTAAAAACGAGGTATTGTTAATCACAATAAATCGTCCGGATAAATTAAACGCACTTAATAAACAAACAATAGAGGAATTACACGAAACATTAGTTGAAGCAGAAAATAACAAAAATGTACGTGCATTAATCATCACAGGATCTGGCGCGAAGGCCTTTGTAGCAGGGGCAGATATTGCAGAGTTTGCAAATTTTAGTGTTGAAGAGGGAAAACAATTAAGTTCCATTGGACATTTTAAGGTTTTTAATTTTATTGAAAATTATTCCAAACCTGTTATTGCAGCAGTCAATGGGTTTGCTTTAGGCGGAGGATTAGAATTAGCTATGGCATGTCATATGAGAGTTGCAAGTGCAAACGCAAAAATGGGTTTACCTGAAGTTAGTTTAGGAGTAATTCCTGGATATGGAGGAACACAAAGATTAGCGCAATTAGTTGGAAAAGGTAAAGCCTTTGAAATGATTGTGACCGCTGATATGATTAATGCGGATGATGCTTTTAAGTGGGGGCTTGTAAATTATGTAACTACACAAGAAGAACTTATAAATAAATGTTTTGATATTACATCTAAAATCGTTTCGAAGTCGCCAACTGCAGTTAAAACAGCAATTAAAGTAATTAATGCAGGTTACAACAATAAGCAAAATGGGTATGAAGTAGAAATTGAAGAGTTTGGAAAAAGTTTTGGTAGTGGAGATTTTAAAGAAGGCGTTTCGGCGTTTTTAGAAAAGCGTAAAGCTAATTTTTTAGGAAATTAAAACATAAAACTATGAGTATTACCCGACCATTTAATTTTAAAAAGTGGATTGATGAAAACCGTCATTTATTAAAACCGCCTGTAAATAATAAAGTGGTTTATAAAGATGCCGAATTTATTGTAATGGTTGTTGGCGGACCAAACTCTCGTAAAGATTTTCATTACAACGAAAGCGAAGAGTTTTTTTACCAATTGGAGGGTGATATTGTTGTAACTATTCAAGAAGATGGTAAAGCGGTAGAAGTTCCTATAAAAGAAGGAGACATCTTTTTATTACCGCCAAAAGTCCCACATAATCCTATTCGATTTAAGGATACTATTGGTTTAGTAATGGAACGCCGCAGAAGAGACGGAGAGATGGATGGTTTGATGTGGTTTTGCGAAAAATGTAACGCAAAGTTATACGAAGAGAAATTTGCTTTAGATGATATTGCAACTCAATTTCAAGGCGTATTTGCAAAGTTTTATTCATCCAACGACTTAAGAACTTGTAAGTCTTGCAGTTATAAAATGGAGCCACCTCCTGTCATTTTTTAGCCGTTTTCGCTAAATAATTTAGTAAAACTATAGTTATACTGAGTAAACTGAGCTTTTTATGTTTATATTTTATGGTAACTTTCCCCATAAAATTAAATACATGAAAAACGCACTTTTTTTAAAAAGAACATGTTTGTTCTTTTCAATATTTTTTCATCAAATTTCTTTTGCACAGTTACCGGATGGTTTTGATGTAAAAAAAGCCTATCAGGAAGCAAAGGATAATGGCATCAAATCACAGTTTGTAGAAGAGTTTGTAAATCATCAACATTCTTTGTATTTAAAGAACAAATCGAATGTTCATACACATAATCATAAGTCAAAGGGACCAGTAGCAATTTATCCGTCTCAGGGAAATAATATTTCAAACAAACCACATAGTCCAAATGCTCCCCAAAATGTATATTGTCCAAATGCTGGATTTGAAGGGAATAATTTTACAAATTGGACTGGTTACTTTGGAGACGTAATATCTGGAGCAGCAGGAGCACTATTTCCTATTTTTAATCAAACCGCTGTTGGTATTATTAATCCTAATGGCATGAATGCTCCGTTATCAAATCAAAATAACTTCCATTCAGTTATGACGACACCTCCAATTAATAATGTTTTTCCGAATTGTATAGGCTATGATTCTCTAGCTTGCAGAGTAATTGGTACTCAGACGATATCTGAAATTCCTTTTGTAAATCCAAATGGCGGACCTTCTTCAGCGCGAATCGGCAGATATTCATCTTTTTCAAATGACGTTGGTACTAAACTAACATATAGTTTAGTTTTAAATCCAAACAATAAGAATTTCACTATTTCCTACGCATTAGTATTAAATAATGCAAATCACGATCCATGGGAACAACCTTATTTTAATGTTAATGTAAGAGATCAAAATGGGAATTTAGTCCCAGGTTGTTCATCTTATGCTGTAACCATAAATAGTTTAGTTACTACTCCGGGTTCTGCAAGTTATGATCCATTGTTCAAAGAGTCAGATGTAATTTTTGCCACATATTATAGACCTTGGTCAACATATGCCTTCGATTTTTCAAACTACCCAACAATTACATCTGTTACTGTAGAATTTTATGTTGGAGGATGTTCGTTAGGTGGGCATTTTGGCTATGCATATGTGGATGCCGAATGCAGCCAAGGCGGTGCAGTGGCGAGTTTTTGCGCAGGGTCTAATACAACAGTATTAACAGCTCCTTTTGGCTATTCATCTTATCAGTGGACTGGTCCAGGTGGACCAGTATCCAATGTAAATGGTGGAAATACGGCAACTGCTACAATTACTCCTGTAACCGCTGGACAAGTTTTTACATGTAATGTAACAGCTCCAAATGGTTGTGCAAGTGCTTTTCAAGCCACAGTTTCAGTAACCACAGTTAGTATTACATCTATTGGATCTACACCCTCTTGTCCCAATGGGAATAGTGGAACCGCAGTTGTTGCTGCTACAGGGAGTAGTAATGGGTACATCTACCAATGGCAAAATAGTGTAGGAGCTATTGTTGGAACTTCGCAATCCGCTAGTGGATTATCTCCTGGAGTTTATAGTATAACCGCATCCTCTCCTCTTTGTGGCTCAGCCACCGAAACAGTTCAGGTAGGAATTTCAGCCCCATCATTTTATTCACTACCAGCGCCATATTGTGGTTCTGTGGCATGGATAACTAATACAGGCGGATCAAATTATAAATGGTATACCGGAGCGAATCCACCAGCTTTAATTTTAGGGGCAACAAGCTCATCATTAACTATTAATTCTCCAGTAAATGGAGCGCAGTATTTTTTAGTTTTCACAACAGCAAGCGGGTGTAAAGATTCTATAAAATACACGTTGACGCAGTCGCCTGGAGGAAATATTTATGCAAGCAATATAAAGAGTATTTGTGCAGGAAATAATAATTCCTATGCCGTTATTAATTTACAAACCACTGCGCCACCAGTTTACAGTTACTCTGTTACTGGCCCGTCAGGGTATTCTTCAACACTACTCAACACAACGTTATTAAAAGATAGTATTACGGGATTATCAATTGGTACGTATAGTGCGACCGTATTTGACGGGCAATGTATATATAATACAACTTTTACCGTAAGTCCTTTTGTTTATTCATACTCTTTAACTCCTCAAAATACAAGTATTTGTGCTGCAGGTAGCGCCTCTTTAATGGTAAATTTTGGCAACACTACTTCAAATGTATGTGGGTTATCAACTAGTGGCACTTGCACGTCTCCAAATCAAATTACAATAGGCAACGGAACAAATGTTAATTCAACTACGTCTTATCCGGCAATTTATAGTAATTGGTATGAAAGTTCTAGGCATCAAATATTATATTTAGCAAGTGAGTTATCAGCTGCAGGAGTTTTGCCTGGAAAAATTTCAAGTATATCTTGGAATATTGCAACTATTAACGGAACAACGACCTATCCAAATTTTTCAATAAAAATGAAGTGTACTAGTCTTACCAATTTAGGAGCAACAACCACTGCGCCGTTTGATCAAGTTGGATTAACACAAGTCTATTTTGCCCCAAACATTAACATTACAACGGGATGGAATAATTACAATTTTACAACAGCTTATGAATGGGACGGCGTTTCAAATATTTTAATAGATGTTTGTAATGGTGTTTCTAATGGCTTCACATCTAATTCTTCTTCTCCATATTCAATTACGCCATTTAATTCTGTTTTATATTACCGTGATGATAATATTAATGTTTGTTTTACTAATAACACAGGTACAACTTCTCCAAACAGACCAAATATTAAATTCGGAAATTGTGGAGGTTTAAATCCTGCAGCCTTTACTTACTCTTGGTCACCAACTATTGGTTTAAACCCAACAACTACTTACACAACCATTGCAAATCCTACCGTAACTACAATTTATACGGTGGAAGTTAATCCTATAGGACAAACTAATTGCATGCAAGCACAGACTTCAACAATTACTGTTACAAGTGCTGTAATTCCAACGATTACACCTGTTTCAACATTATGTACAAATGCATCTGCAGTTACATTGTCAGGTTTTCCTGCAGGTGGAACTTGGAGTTTAACTCCATCAACATCTACAGTGGGTGTATTTACGCCGTCTTTAGCAACCGTGGGAACTAACATTGTCACGTATTTATATGGAGGAGCGGGCTGTGCCCAAACGGCAACAGCAGCTATTTCAGTTGAACGCTTTGTGCCTGCAACTATTGCTGGGACCATTAATCCAATTTGTCTTCCTAGTAATACGGTTAATTTATCTACAGCTTTAACTACTTCCACTTTAGGAGTAGGTGTTTGGTCAGGTAATGGAGTAACAGGTAATATATTTAACCCTAATGTTGCAGGATCAGGAACTCAAATATTAACTTATAATACAAATTCAGTTCCTACAATATCGTTATGTCCTGCAACTAGTACTATCGCAGTTCAATTAAATTCAATTACCCAACCAACAATATCTGCAGTGAATCGAATGTGTACAAATGCTCCCAATGTATCATTATCGGCCTCACCGGCTGGTGGAGTTTGGTTGGGATCAGGCGTTTCAAGTACTGGGGTTTTAAGTCCATCTTTGGCTTCGGTAGGCAATAATACAGTTGTTTATACCATTGGAAATTCAACATGTTCAGCAACAAATAGTATAACGATTTCAATAGAAAAATTTGTCCCTTCTACTATTTTAGGCACAATATCGCCATTATGTAATACCAGTAGTACTATAAACTTATCTACTGCATTAACCACATCAACTTTAGGAGTTGGCCTATGGTCGGGTAACGGTGTTTCAGGAACTATTTTTGATCCGGCAAATGCAGTGGTAGGGATTAATACTTTAACTTATAGCACTAATTCAATACCAACCGTTACATTATGCCCTTCTTCTAGCACTATTAATATTACTGTAAATTCTGTTGTGCAACCAACAATTGCACCAGCCGGACCATTTTGCGATAATTATCCATCACAACAACTGACGGCTAGCCCGTCGGGAGGAGTCTGGTCGCCGGCAGCAATTGGAACAACAATGTGGCCAGCAGGACAGTTTTTTCCAAACTCAAGTTCAATTGGAAATAACAAAGTTTATTATACGTTAACAAATGCGCCATGTGCAAGAGTGGATTCAACTTTAATTAATGTAATACATTTTGTGCCCGCCACAATTATTGGAGCCTTAGGTCCGTATTGTATTTATGATGCAGCAACTAATTTGCAACCTATTGCACAGTTTGCCGGAGGTACTTGGTCAGGGGCAGGCGTAAATTCATCATCATTTACTCCATCTTCTGCCGGTGTAGGCATACACACAATTACATATATAACCAATCCTTCACCATTACTTAATTGTGGCAGCACCGAAACCCTTTCTGTTTTGGTGAATGATAAACCTAATGCCAATGCAATATCAGATGTTATCGCTGGATGTAATCCAGTTTTGGTTAATTATATGACCACTACAGTTAATACTGGTAATGCTACCTGGGACTTTGGAGACGGTAGCATACAGGAGAACGGCTTATCTGTTTCACATTTGTATACTTTTCCTGGAACTTTTACAGCAACAATTACATATACTGATAATGTTGGATGCATTGATACGACAATAGCAACTACCGGGATTACTGTTTACGCTAATCCAATTGCGTCATTTGACCCATCAGTTACAGAGACAACGGTTGTTGATGGGCAAGTAGAATTTACAAATCAATCAACGGTTTTAGGTAATAATAGTTATGTTTGGAATATTGGCGACTTATATATTAGTACCCTAGAAAATGAGTCTTTTTTATTTTCAAACTCAGGGCAATTTGTTGTAACACTTTCTGCAACAAGTTTTGAGGGTTGTGTGGATGATACCTCTTTAGTTATTACAGTAAATCCGGATGTTGTACTATATGTACCAAACGCATTTACGCCAGGTAGCGATGAATTAAACGATGTCTTTCAAATATTTTTACCTTCTGCAGGAGTAGATTTTTCAACTTTTAGTTTATTAATTTATAACAGATGGGGAGAACTTATTTATAGCACAAATGATGTGAATAAGTTTTGGACAGGTGCAAAAAACAATTCAGGACCTATTTTAAAACAAGACACTTACGTTTATAAAATTTCTTTTAAAGATGAAAAGAAAAAACAGTATGAAAAGGTTGGTCATGTAACCTTACTTGTTAAATAGGGATGTTAAATATTTTAAATCCAATAGTAGATTAAAAAGCCACATTAAACTAAACTTTTATGTGTTTCTAAATGGTGTTGAATTTGTGATTTTAAAGTTTCAAGATAATTTAATAAGTCTTCAGAGCATATATTAGTTTGTCTGGCAAATAGATATAGGAGTCTCCTCGATGTTTTTATATAATTCTGGATACTTTGTTTCAATTTCAGCAGTTAGCTGAAGTATTTCATGTACGATTTGATTAGGATAGCTCATTTTATAGTTTATCAAAAACTAAATTATGAAAAGCATGGAGTGTTTTGTGTGATTACCATTAAGAAGTGATGTGAGATTAATTTTTTATAACTAGCTTTAAAATAAATTGAAAAATAAATTTTCAAGTAAAATCTATTATATTCCTCAGCTCAAAATAAATTGTAATCAATAATCGCTCATCAAAAGTCCTTATCAAACTTTAAACTCAACTATATTTCCATTATCTGAAGTGTAATAAATAGGAACAGTTGCTTTCCGTAATGTTAAATAGTTAGAATACGTTTCAGAAAATTTTTTACGTTCTGTAATTACTTCATTGTAATTTCCGTTTAGACCAATTAACAATTCGCAACCTTCGCGAACAGGTAGTTGGCCGCTAGCAGCCCCAGTAACATAATCAACTAAAAAATTCTTAATTACATATTCATTAAATAATGGGTTTGCGTTACGCGAAATAAAAATTCGTAACCCACAAACTTCGGCTAAACTTAAATCTAAAACATCATCAAATACGTAACATATTTCATTGAATTGCAAGTTGAATTTTTCGCATAAATGTTTAGCGGCCTCTAATTTGTTAGCAAATTTTGAATAAGCAGAATGAAGCCTTTCTCTATCAACAAAGGCAAAAGCAGCATTGTTTTTTTCTCCAGAGATAATAGCAGTTGTAGGAATAGTTTTATGATGAAGGTAATAAGAAAACCTTAAAAGGTTAACGCCCATGCTATCCACTTCATTAAATCGGCTTTGAAATAGGTAATCTTTACTTCCATCTGTAAATACACCGTCCCAATCAAACACAAATGCTTTTATGTGTTTCAGTTTTTCAATTATCTCTGCTTCCGGAGTAATAAATTGCCCTCCAATTTCTGTAAATAGTTGAGTAATATGTGACATTTTTTTTTGTTTAATTATAGTAACTCTAAATTATTTCAATGATTTATTAGAAGCTAAAACAAGTTCAGCAGGGTCTTAACATTAAAATAATTCAAGAACACATTGTTATAGCATAAAGATATTAATTATAAATAAAAAATCTTCACTTTAAATATACTACCCTATTTTATAATATATTATTTTGTTGGCTTTCAAATAGTGGTAAAATAATTTTCAAAGTCATCTAATAGCTCTTTTTGTCTTCTATCTTTAAAATCAATATGCCGCTCGATTTACAATTTTACTATTCAATTAATCTGGGGTTTGTATTTTAATACAATACTAAAAACAAATAAATAAGTGGTAGTTTCGTAAATTAGACCACCAAAACCAATTAATTACTTTTTTATTAAATGAAATAGCCATGTTTGCCGAAGTAAAAATGAATAAATTGGATAACATCTCCCGAATCAGGCTCGGCACTAATAATTACTAATAGAAAAATCTAAATTAAATAGATGATAAAAGATATAACAAACTCAGTAGACGTAACGCTCTTGGTAAAAACATTTTACTCTAATTTACTTTTAAACGAGGACGTAAAACATATTTTTGCTGATGTAGACTTTGAAAAACACATGCCTCACATGATTGCTTTTTGGGAATTTGTATTACTTGACAAAGAAGGCTATACGACCAATGTATTTGATAAACATGTTAATTTGCCAATAAAAAAAGAACATTTCGCTGTGTGGCTCAAAACCTTTGAAAGTACTGTTCATAATTTATTTTTGGGCGAAAAAGCGAATTTGGCTATACAAAGGGCGCAAATTATTGCCTATTCCTTTGAATCTAAAATGCAACAAATGGGAAAATTTGGATAAAATGTATTCTAATTTTTTCTTAAATTCGCTCTCCTTTATTAATAAAGCCAAAGCATTGAATTTTAATCTTATCTTCTAAAGCATATTTTCAAATCTAATAGTCATAAATAACTAGATTATTTTTTTAAATAAATTTTTAAATGAAAAAACAATATCGTTTTAATATTAGTATCTTTTTTTATTTAATGGTATTTTTTTTAGGTACATCTTGCTCAAAGAAATCGAGTTTTTATGAAATATCTTCCTTTCAGGTTCTCACAAATCAAGAGTTCAATCAAAATGATTCTCTCATACTTTTGGAAGCAAATCTTTATAATGCGCCTTTGTTAGGAATTAGAATTCCGTCCGGTAATCAAATCAAAGGTGATAAAATAGCTTTTTCATTTAAAATAACTGTACCTGAAAAAATAAAACAAAAATTATATTATAAAATATATTATCAAAACGAGACTTACAAATTTCACGAAACATCAAATTATAGCGAAGAAAATTTTTACGGAAGTTGGGAAGATTCTTCCATTACATTTAAGGAAGTTCCTTTTTTTGATAAGGAAATTATAATTGCAGATAGTTTTTCTATCGTTGGAAATCCTAGGAATGAAGCATTGTACTTTGGTAAAGATCCAATGAACGCAATTATTCATCCTGATACATTGAACAATACAATTAACTATATTAAATCTAACGAAGGATGGTTTAATGAAGTTAAAAAGAAGGCCATTAAACAAAATCGAACTATTGAAAATCAAGTAAGATTAGATGCAATTTGGGTACTTGAAGAAATAAAAAATAAAAAAGGCCTTGTAAACAACCGCATGTGGCGAAACCCTCGAATGGGAAATTATGAATTTATGCTAGTGGTTATTGGCGAGGAGCAGTATAAAAAAACTCCAGATTATGTAAAAAAACTTAATTTGAAAAATAACGAGGGAAAAATGGTCAATCCGTTTTGGTATTTTAAATATGGAGACGCATTAAATCAATCTAATTTGGAAACAGTAATGTCTCAAAGGAAATTAAAAGTAAAGTCCCTATTTTCTATGCGTTCTGGAATTTTTATTGATAAAACCCATACAGGAGGAACAGATAAGACAAAAGAGTATTATTCTTCAACTTGCGGTGATTCTGACGATTTACTCCAAAAGTCACATTTTCGCCAATATTTTCATTTTATTAATAAAGAATATCCATTAAAAAATATTCCAATTGCTCGTGATGTTTTAAATGATACATTTTCGAGGCAGCAGTATGAAGAGCTTAAAAAGATGTATGACTCAAATAATAAGTTTATTAATACCTATGTAAATAGCTCTAACTGTCCATGCAAAACCGTAATAGTTGATACAGCAGAAAACTCTATAAGTATTATTAATCCTGGAATCAAAGACAGCATTTATATGAAGGAGCATGTTGGTGTTGCCGGAAGGATTGGATTATCATATGGAAAATGGCGTGCTAAAATAAAATTTCCTAAACTTATAAATACAGATAATGTGTGGACGGGTATTACAAATGCTTTTTGGCTTCTTGCCGAGCAAACTGGTGCTCCGTATAATCAGCGTCGTCCTTGTAATGCTGAAATAGCCTATATCCCAAAAAATGAACCAAATAATAATTCAGCGTTAAAAAAAAGCAGAAAAATTGACGGCTATTCTGAAATTGATTTTGAAATTTTAAAGGAGTCTCAATATTGGCCAAAAACTTCTTATCCCGGCAAAATGTCTGCTCCCACTGATAACGCAGCGTCAAATAATGAGGTGATGATTACTTGCACTAATTGGGACCTAGCCTGTCATGAACCTAAGAATTTTGATATAGGAGCAAAAAAATATAAAATTGAAGGAAAAGAATATGTCTTTCATCGTTGGGACCATTTTTATAAAGCATTAACTGCAAAAGTTCCAGTAAATCACCCAGAAATCTTTGATAGGGATTACTATTTCTTTGAAATTGATTGGTATCCAAGTAAAATAATTTGGAAGATTGGAAGTGAAAAAAACGCAATGCAAACAATTTGTATTATGGATAATACTGTAACGTCTATTCCAAATAATCAAATGGTAGCGGTTGTAACTCAAGAATGGCATAGTCAAGAATGGTGGCCTACAGCTCCGTATAAGCAAAATTACATCCCTTTTCCTAAAAACGACATAATTGGTAAAATATTAGAAATAGAAGTTGAATAAACTCCAACAAGTACTGTTAATCAAAAACAAATAAAAAATTACAAATTAGCATCCTATAAAATCATGAAAAAGTACCCTACATACAACCAACTTAACTTATCGCAAATAAGTAAAGACATTTTAAACTATTGGAAAGAAAAAGAAACTTTTAATAAATCTATTTCTACTCGTGATGGTAAAACGCCTTGGGTATTTTACGAAGGCCCACCAAGTGCAAATGGAATGCCTGGCATTCATCACGTAATGGCGCGTACCATTAAAGATATTTTTTGTCGTTACAAAACCTTACAAGGCTTTCAAGTTAAACGTAAGGCAGGTTGGGACACGCACGGTTTGCCTATTGAGCTTGGTGTTGAAAAATCATTAGGAATTACAAAAGAGGATATCGGTAATCCTAATAGCAAAAAATTTATTTCGGTTGAAGATTACAACAAAGCTTGCCGCAAGGAAGTGATGAAGTATACCGACAAGTGGGAAGATGTGACGGCTAAGATGGGCTATTGGGTTGATATGAAAGACCCATACATTACTTACGATAATAAGTACATTGAAAGTGTTTGGTGGTTATTACAAAATTTATCAAAGAAAGATTTATTATACAAAGGATTTACAATTCAACCCTACTCTCCAGCTGCAGGAACAGGATTATCTTCACACGAATTAAATCAACCGGGATGCTATAAAGATGTAAAAGATAGAACAGCGACGGTTCAATTCAAAGTAATAGACTTTAAATTTAAAGTTAATGGAGATTTATTTATCCTAGCTTGGACAACGACCCCTTGGACTTTACCTTCAAATACGGCTTTAGCTGTTGGTAAAGACATCGATTATGTATTTGTTGAAAGCTTTAATCCATTTAGCGGATCTCCACAAACAGTTGTATTAGCAAAAGATTTAGTCAACAAATATTTTTCCGAAAAACATACTGATTTAAAATTCGAAGATTATAAAGTTGGCGACAAAAATATTCCTTTTAAAATTGTGAATCATTGCAAAGGTTCAGATTTAGAAGGAATCTCCTACGAACAATTATTACCATTCACTCAACCAACAGATGGCGATGCGTTTAAAGTCATTATTGGTGATTTCGTAACGACAACTGATGGTACAGGTATTGTTCATATTGCGCCAAGCTTTGGTGCAGATGACTTTAGAGTAGCTAAACAAAACGGGATAGGTTCATTAACTTTAGTTGATAAACGCGGTCGTTTTTTGCCTGAAATAAAAGACGATACATTTTTGTATGGCGAAGAATATGTAAAAGAAGCTTATCATACGGATGCTGAAAAACAAGTGGAGTTTGAAAAACAAAAACAAATTTTAGAATCAACCGGAAAAATAAAAGAATTAAAAGCGTACTTAAGTGTTGATGAACGTATTGTTTTAAAATTACAGGAAGAAGGAAAATTATTTAAAAAAGAAACCTACGAGCATAGTTATCCTCATTGTTGGAGAACTGACAAACCCGTTTTATATTATCCATTAGATTCATGGTTTATTAAATCAACGGCGGCAAAAGACCGAATGATTGAATTAAACAAAACCATT
>CANHPI010000035.1 GCA_947462425.1 Bacteroidota bacterium | reverse complement strand
TGTAAAAACGTTTTGGCAATTGGTAAAACTAGGAGGTGAAATACGCCAAATACATTTGTTAGAAAGTGCTGTAGTAGAAAAATACATTACTCAATATCCAGTAGATGGAGATAACATAGTAACCAAACCACGCTTCGACTCCGCTCAGCGTGACGGTTTAGGCAAAGTTTATATAAACGATATACAGTATTTCGATAATGTTCCTGAAGTAGCTTGGAACTTTTATATTGGAGGTTACCAACCAGCGCAAAAATGGCTTAAAGACCGTAAAGAAAGAACACTACAATTTGATGATATTTTACACTATCAAAAAATAATAGTAGCCCTAACCGAAACTGATAGATTGATGAAGGAAATAGATAAAATAGATTTTGAGTAAATGCAAAAAGTAATTATCATTTCAACCGAACATGTGGAATCAGGAAAATGCAATTCGAATGAATTATTAAAAATTATTGAGTCGATTGAACCTGAAGTAATTTTTGAGGAAGAGCCAAATGACGACAAATACCACAGTTACTATATTGACCAAAATTCTTTTAAGTCACTAGAAATACGGACAGTAATAAAGTACAAGCTAAATCACAACATAGTTAATATTCCAGTAGATAAACCTATTAATGAATTTGCTTCACTCTATTTGCTAGATTATTTCTCTAAAATGTTCAACTGTTTCCATAATTACAACAATCTTGTAAGTGAACATTGCTCATTAAGAGATAATTACGGTTTTAATTATTTAAACAGCAAAGAGTGTTCTGAATTATATGAAAAGATAATTTTAATTGAAAAAGAAATAATATCTAAAATTGGTCAAACAAATAGCGAACCTTTAAATCTTTACAAACAATTTCATCAAGAAGTAGATGCTAGAGAAATAAAAATGATTGAGAATATATATGAGTTCTCCAAATCAAACAAATTTGAGAAAGCTGTTTTCTTTATTGGATATGCGCATCGTGAATCACTAAGAAATAAATTGTCAGAACTTAAAATTTTATACAAAAATCAAATAATCTGGTCATTTTACAACGAGTAAGAAAAACAGCCGCTATTTTGCTGACAGCTTGCTGATTTCGATGCCGCTCAACATATAGCAGAAAAACTTTAAACATTGTTTATTTTCACATTTAACAAAGATTGTATAGGCAAGTAAGTAATTAAATGTTGTTGAACGGAAACGTAACATTGTTCAAATACATATTGGTTAACGCCAACATTTTTATTAAGTAATTTGAACAACAATAAGCCCATTTGATGATTTGTAAATAAAGAATATATTTGAAAATAAAAATACTAATTATGAGACATATCTAACCATTTATCGCGAGATATGACTCATTTTATAAGACATATATACAAGTTGTGTCTAATTAAAATAACGATATAAAATGGAAAATTCAGGTGATTTAAATTCAGAATCTTTTAAAAAATTTATTTCTAACGATGAAGGTAAGCGTGGCTATGTTATTTGTTTCAAAGGTGAGGCTAACACTACCTTAAGAAGTTTTTTTAGTGGGCTCTTTTCGTTTATTTTTACAAGAAGAATAACTTCCATGAGTTCATATAATGACAAACCACTACGTGTAATTACCAATAATTACGTTGACAGAATCAATTCGGGGTTGATAATAAAATTTCCAAAAGAAAGTGTTGAGAAATGTATATTGGAATTAAAAAATGAATATCGAGAAGAAAATAAAAAATTTTGGAGTCAAAACACTTCTAAACTTGTAATGCGAGCAAGGATTTTACAAAGAGCTAATTGTTATCTAAATGCACTTAACAACGGGTATAGAAACGATGACTTTTTAGAAGGAAATATTAAACAATATAAAAATACTGACAATACCATTAAAAGTGGATTAAAGGGTGTGTTTGAAGGGTTTTTTGGAGGTATATTAGGGTATGCTATAGGTCTTTTTATACTCATGGCTATATTATACATAATCGTTTTTATAGTTGAGCTTTTTTGATTTTTGAACTTTAATCTAATGGATTCCTCAAAGTTCTACCTCGGAGTTATAAGGAAAGTCTGAAAAAATATAGTTATCATAAACCTAAAAATAATTTTTTTCCAATTATGACCTTGATAGCTCTAACTGGTGAAGTTATATCTTGGTAGAATTAATAAACTATACACAACTCGGTATAAACGGCATTAAAACGACCGTTTATACTAAACGTTAAAAGAGAATGTTTTTGTAGAATTAAAAAGTATTTACAATTAAATAAAAAAGCTTGCAAGTGCGGCAACACTGCAAGCTTAAGACTAATAAAGTGTGAAATCTATGCTAATTAACTCCACCCGATTTAAATGCAAAATAGAAAAATTATTTGCAATAATTTTTTTATGCTGCCTAAAATAATTGTGTTTTTCTACTAAAATCGTCAGCAAGAAATTAATTATAATAAAAATATTAAAACTATTATAGTTGTAAGTATTAAAACTTGAAAAAGGTCGACATAACTTTTGAGGAAGACTTTTGTGAAATGATGGCACTAGAACAGAACGATAAGAATAAATGAAACACATATACGACTTAACAATATTAAACTGTGTAAATGCAGTAACAAACATTTTTGAAAACAAAATTGAACCTTTAAAAACAGCTTCATACGAACTAAAAAAACATATTAGAACCATTACTAAAGGTAATTATTATCCCCAAAAAAATATAGATATAACTGCTTATACCTATTTAGAATTGCTAAGTGGATACTTTTATAAAGTTAACAGTAATGTAGATTTCGATACAATTAATCAAAAGAATGATGATTATAAAAACCTAGAAACTACACTTAAAAATGAAGGTTTTGATGTAAATGAAGTAACTCCAGAAAAATTGATAAAAATATTGACTACAAATGAATTTTATTTAGCCTCGAATTATAAAGAAAATGAGGAAAAATTCGAAAAATTAAGTATTGAGCAGAAAGCAATATATAGTTCATTCTATTTAAGAATTGTGAATGTTACACCTATTCCTTATAAAAGAGGTTATAAGCTTTACTTTACTTTTTTGTTTTTATTGATAGTTGATTACGGAATTGAATACACTTACGAGATTCTGGAATTTCATTATCAGAAAAGTATCATAAGCAAACTTTTCTTTGTTGATGATTTAAAAATACAAACCAAATTAATACCTAAACTACTCCAAGATGATTTAATTATAGCTGAAATTAAAGAATGGATAAGTAAAAAACCAAATCGAAATTATGAAAAAATTGATTTTAGTGATTTAGTAATAGATTTTAATCCCGAAATTAGCAATAAGGATACAGTTGAAAAGAAGAATATAATTGAAAAAGAAGAAACAGAAAAAGAAACAGAAAAAGAAACAGAAACAGAAAAAGAAGAAGTTCAAACAGGTCTACAAACCCTTTTTACAGTTGAAAATTGGGAAAAATATATTGATGTATTTTTTAATACAGTTCCTCAAATTTTGAATTTCGAAAACGGTAAGTACCATTTTATTGGAGCAAATAATAAACATAAAGGAGTAATTGCCGCTTGGATTAAGACTTTACATAAAAAAGGTATAATAAAGCAAAAATTAAACAATGAAAATTTTGCGGAAATTTTATCAAAAAATATAGTTGGTTTTAGTGCAAGTCCAAGTTTATTTAATAAAACCAATTATGAATATGACAATGTTTTTTCAAAAAAATTAGAGAAACTATTAGAATAGCCACTTATTATCTTTTATTACTTCTTATCTGGATAAATAGAGATAAATAGCTTCCATAACCTTTGCCCTCAAGTTAATAAAAACTTATAAAAGGTTATGAAGACTAATAAATTTTACACAGAAAAAGAAATAGCGAGAAGACTTCGTATTTCTTTACCCACGCTTGGGAAATTAAGAAAAGAGAATCAAATTGATTACTTTAAGATAGGAACATCGGTTCGCTATCCAGAACATGTATTTAACGGCATTATGAAAATGCCAAATTTTAACGAAACCTTGGAGGGGTAATTTATGGAAAAGCACAAATTATCCTCCATTTCAAAGGAAGAGTTGAAAGCTGAAGCTGAAAAACTTTGTAAATTGAATGAGTTAGAGTACTCAGAAGATTTGAAAATAATATTGGCAACAAGTGAAACGTTGAAATTACGAAAAGAAACAGACATTCGTTTTTCAGAGCCAATTTTAAAACAAAATTCAAATGCTGTTTTTTTTCCTCATACTATAAACGTAATTCAAGGTCAGGCAGGGGTTCATAAAAGTAGGCTAGTTGAAAATATTTGCTCTGCCTTACTAAAACTACCATATAACAATAACGAATTATTAGGTTTTATAAGAACAAATTATGATGCCAATTATACTGTTGTTTATGTTGATACTGAAAGAAATTTGTCTGAACAATTTCCTTATGCCATTCAATCAATACTAGTTAACGCAGGTTATGATAAAAAAGACAATCCGCCCAATTTCAAGTATATTAGTTTACTTCAAATAAATAGAAAAGATAGATTTAAAGCATTAGAAAGTTACCTGAAATATATAAAAAATGTTATTAATAATCCATTGTTTATTGTATTAGATGTTTCTACAGATTGTATTGAAGATTTTAATAGAACAGACAAAAGTATGGAGTTAATTGATTTGATGAACATGGCAATAAATGAATACAATGTAATTTTCTTATGCTTGATTCACGAAAATCCAGGAAGTGAAAAGGCAAGAGGACATTTTGGAACTGAATTAATGAATAAAGCCAGTACTGTAATGCAAATTGGTTTTGAAAAAGATGCAAATCATAATAACACAGAAATTATAAAAGTAAAATACATAAAGTGCAGAAGTACTATGCGCCATTTGCCTTTTTTCGTAAAATATAGTGCAGAAAAAAAGGGTTTAGTTTTGGCCGATGTTACAGAAATAAATAATGCCATAAATAGTAGAAAACACAAGGCCACTGATGATGAAATTAGTGAACTTATAATTTTATATCTTGGCGATGGAAGCGAATTAAGCCGTAGAGAATTTATTGGTAAACTATGTTCAGAACTAAACACTAAAGAAAGAACAATCGAAACTAGATTAAAGGAAATTATTGATTCTGAATTTGAGTTTTTAAATGAAAATTCTGAAAAATTCAAGCTTAATAAGGAGTTAAAAAATAAAGAAATTATTTATAAGCTAATCCCTTGCATAATTTAGGAAATATTCGTTTTGCAATTTTGCAAACCCTTATATAAGCCTTTGCAAAATACAAACATCATTTTATGACTAGTAATTTCAGATATGTTTTAGAGCCTTACAAGGGGATGAACACACGTTTTCGTTGCCCTGCATGTCAAAAAAGGGAGAAAACATTCACATTATATATTGATACGGAAACTGGTCAACATATTGCGAATGATGTTGGTAAATGCAGTCGTGAAACCAATTGCGGTTACCATTACACCCCAAAGCAATATTTTACAGATAACAATATACAATCAGAATTTAAAAAGGTAACTAATAAAAACTATGCTACCCTTCAAAAAACAGTAACTAAAAATACAAGTTATATTGATTACAGCTTGTTTGAAGCAAGTTTAGATAATTATGAAAACAATACATTCATAGAATATTTAGTTAGTTTGTTTGGAATTGAAACTACCATCGAGCTGATAAACAAATATCTTATAGGCACATCTAAATATTGGGATGGTGCCACTATATTTTGGCAGATTGATGCCAAAAATAACGTAAGAACTGGAAAAATTATGCTTTACAATCCTGCAACAGGCAAACGTATAAAGCAACCATTTAACCATATTCAGTGGGTGCATTCAGTTACATCCAAAAACGATTTCAACCTGCAACAATGCCTGTTTGGTGAACACCTAATAACTCAAAACAATAAACCAATTGCTATTGTTGAAAGCGAAAAAACTGCAATTATAGCCAGTGTGTACTTGCCACAATTTAATTGGTTGGCTACAGGTAGTTTATCAAATTTGAATTTTGAAAAACTAAAAAAATTTAAAAACCACCCTATCACGCTTTTTCCAGATTTGAATGGTTTTGAAAAATGGAGTAAAAAAGCACAGGAAATGTCTCACCTGCTTAAAATCTCCGTATCTGAGTTACTTGAACGCCAGACAACTGAGGTTGAAAAAAAAGAAGGCTACGACATAGCCGATTATTTAGTACAATATCCAATAAATGATTTTTTGGATATTGAACCCACTAAAACAACGCCAGAGGTTGTAAAAGAGGTTACCAAAATTGATGTTTTAGATTTTAGTTTTACATCAAAACCACGCTTACCAAAATTAGATTGGTTAGCGGAAATTTCAGAATTAGAAACATATTTTCAAAATATTGAAAATCCACCATCTAAAATAAAATTGAATCAATGTTCCACTATAATTGATTTAAATAAATTCGTTAGCTCGCACGTAGCAATTTTAAAAGCCAACAATGGCAACATTACACTTTTACCATTTTTAGAGAGGTTGAGGGAGTTAAAATTAGTGCTTTTGCACTTGTTATCGAAATAAAACAACTTAACATCTTTCTAAAAATCTTCATTGCCTTTCCAAATCTCCATTTTTCTAAAATATTCTATTTGCTTATTCAAGTATTGCTAATTAGTAGTTCATTTTATTTCAATTGTTTAATTTTTTGAACTAGCCTAGTAAGTTGAAAACTACTCTTCATGTGGATTTTTCTTATTTACCACTCATTAATTATTATTAAAAACGTATGGTTATAAAGTACCAGATTTGGTTATAAATAACCATAAAAATTTAGGCCTGTTTTATTGGTAATTTATTGGTAATAAATGCAATAAATTTTATTTGCCACATTAAAAAATTATTTATTGTAATTACAATTAAAATAACCAATGTTTGTTTTAATAAAAAATACCTATTTATGGGTATGTTTTTATAAATTAATTATTCTAACATTTGTTAAACTTTAAAACCATAAAATTATGAAAAAACAAGTACTTGTTATTTTACTACTTATTTTATTTACTCAAAGCTGCCTGAAAGACAAAAACAGCACACCTTGTGGCGATCAAACCTATAACTATCAAACCTTAGATAGCACTTCAAAAAGTAAAGTACCTTACTTAAAAAAACAGTTTGATACAATAAGCTATGCTAGCAATAAAGGCGATACACTTGTGTTTGTTCGACAAGCCAAAGATAGCAGTTGGTATTGCAAAGATTATTATAGCAATAAAGATTGTTTGCCAAATTACAACTGCTACGAAACCTATGGAGCAAAATATACTTGCATTAAAGGAAATGGTAGTTTTCAATTTAAGCATGGAAAAGGAATGGAAATTATATTGTTCAAGCCATTTCGTACATACTTTGTATTGAATAATATATATTTACTTTTTAATGATATAAACTTCAATATTGGAGATGACCAAATAGATTCAAAAACCTATCAAGACTATGTTGGAGATACAATTATTAATGGAATTATGTATAAAGAAACTATAAAATTATATAGCTCTAAGGATAATGAAAATTACAGCTATATAAATAAAGAAAATGGTATGATACATTTTGTTGATAATTTGAATAATAGTAAATGGACGATATATAAATAGAGTATGAAAAAGAATATACTAATAATAATGATGCTTTTAATATGTTTTAAGTTAATAGCACAACCTCCTTCTTGTACAGACATTCAAGAACTATTTAGAGGAAGACACAAGGTAGATGGTATGACCTATGGACACCCTTATACCACATTCGATAGACACCAAATAGGAGGGTTTAATTTAGAAAATGAAATTGAAAAAATTAAAATTAAAATAAGGGTTGAAAAAAACATGGCTTTAAATAAAAGACCAATATATGATGCCTACCAATCCATCTATCAATATTTAACCATAACCAAGCCAAACCAACCAACAGATGAAGGCTTGCCCAAGGGCTCAGAAAGCGAATTGGCACTATGGGCAAAATATAGCTCCTTTGTATTTTTGTTAGGAATAGACGATAAAGGAAATTCTTTAGATACAGTAAATGGCATATATACGCCCTCCAATCGTAATAGATTTAAACAAAATGTGTTAAATGCTTTTGATTCTTTTAAAGATGAAGTAAGTAGCGACAATGGACATTTGCAAAGCCAAGGAAAAAGTTTAATAATGTGGTTACAAGCTTACGATTATTTAAAGTCAACATCTGAAATATCCATACTAAAGAACACAAACAGAAGTTGGTATAATAATGATAGCGATAGAAATAATGGTGAATGTAGCCCAAGAAATAAATTAAGAAAAACCGCAAAAGAATTTTATTGGAACTCTTGGGGAATAACTGGAGTAATAACTAGCCGAACAGGGTGGAAAAAAAATCATGGCTTAATGGCAAGTGGGGTGCTTGGTATGGCAAGTGTGGTTCTTAATGATGCAGGGGTTGAAACCAATTACTGGAACGGAACATTGGGTTGGCTATGGGGCGATGGGTTTGTATGGCCTCATCCTAATTATAGTCCTGTAAATTGGAGTAAATTGGCACACGAAGGTATGTACGATTGCTTGTTTGAAGGTGACCATTGGGATTTGTTTGCTAACGATGTGCCACAAACTAATAGTGATGGTACAGCTGGTTATGCCGAAGGAAATTCTTATTGGCAGGGTTCACTGCAACATTTATTGCCTGCTTGGCGAAGTATGACAAATTTTTATCCAACATGGAGCGATGAAGGTTGGTTAAAACGTCCATATATTCAAAATTTAATGACATGGTTCGATACCATTCAATTAAACAATAACCTTGAAGCTACTTACGATAATACACATAGAGAAAAATCAAATTTACAATGTTTAGCTGGTGGTAATTTTAAAAATTATGGTAATACTGAACAATTAGGTTCACTTGGATTAATTGTAGATTATATAGTTCAAATAGCAACACACAACACACCTGTTTCAGTTAAAATTAATGAGGGTGTAATAATATTGCCTAGCTCTGGTAATGCAATAATGAAACTAAATGACGATTGGGGTGGAAGTCATTATAGCCACATGTTATTTGAAACAGATAAATCAATTGATATAGCAGCAACATCATCCGATGGAACACACGAAGATGATGACTTTGCAAGTTTTATGATTGCGGCAGATGAAGATTGGCTCGCTATAGACCCTCCATATATTACTTGGGACGGTGGCAACGGAGCAAACAAAACAAATAAATACTATCATCATAATGTATTACAATTTAAATACTCAAGTGGAGGGAATCTTTTTAGTTCACATAGTAGTGGTAACCCTAAAATTACAGATATTGAACCATTCAGAGGAAAAAAGCAATCATACAAATTAAATTATTTTGTAAATAATTTTAATGTTAATATAGGATTTAATTGGCCTCCAATAACGTTTACAGGCTCCTCTGGCTATGTAATGAGGCATTTCAATATGTTTAAAACAACTGGAATTGTCTATTATATATTAAACGATTATATCATAATGCCTAGTGAATATACAGCATCACAAACTAGCATAAATGGAAATGGAAATATATCTGATTCTTATTTAAGTGGAGGGTTAAGTAAAAATACCATGGTTGATAATACAAATTCTAACCGTACAGCTATTTGGAGACATCCTTGTTCAATTGAGAGTACAAGGTGGGCATTATTTAGTCATTTTGCTGCACTATCAGCAAATACAAGCCCATTAAGTTTTAGTCAAAATAATTCAACAGACGTAAATGGTAGTACTTTAAACGAAGCCAAAGATTCCTACATAACGTTAAAAAAAGGACAGATTAAAGATAGCGATTACGGATTTCATACGCGGATAAATGTAAATCAAGAAAAAAACAAAACTATTTTTCAAACATTGCTATTTCCATATAAATGCGACAAAGAAAATGAAATACCAATTATTGACAAATTAGAAAATGATACGCATGTAGTTACAATCGTTCAATTTAAAAAAGATGTGGATACAACAATATCAAATTGGAAAGATTTAGGAAAGGTAAATATTTATTCAAATAAAGTAAAAGATACCATAACTAATATCCATTATGCACGTTGGGAAGGAAATATTAATGATACTTTTCAAACCGCAATAGGAAAAATACATACCGATGCAGTAAATTTTTTTGTTGAGAATCACAGCCTTTCATGGAATAAATTTATGTCTTGTTCTCCTAGTTATATTAATGTCAGGCATATTGAAATGGAATTTGGTAAATACTTCGGAATAGATACACTAAATTACATAAAAGCTAATAATGAAATTAAAGTTAGCTATTATTTTACAGGCAAGTATAAATATGAAGGTTTTATCCAAAATATAGGTAATTCTGACAGCATCTATTTTTATTTACCTGACTTAACATCGGATATTTCAGATATGAAAATTTATTTTTCAAGCTATCCTAATTGGGAGTCTAGTTATGATACTTTAACCAAAATTTTAAGTACAAAACTACCTATTAATGGAGGTTTTTTTGAAATAAAACAAGCAAATCCATGTGTTAATTGTTTCTTCCCAAAAACAATTGAAACTATAGATTCCACCTTTGAATTTAATACAGGAAATGCACAAACACTAGGTAATAAGTTAACAATTAAACCTTACAAGGGATTTCTTCATATAACTAAGGGGTCAAAGATGGATATGTGCGAGGGAGTTTATTTACAAAATAAAGATTCATTAATAATAGAAGGTACATGTCAAAGTAAAGCATACGAACATAAAACTTGTAAAGGAATAGACTCCATGTTAGCTGCTTATAGCGATAATAGTTCCATAACTATTAATAATAACAGTGCCTTGGTATTGGAACTAGGAAGCCAAACTTATGTTAAAAATGGTGGAGCTATTTATGTAAAACAAGGAGGAAGCTTAATAATAAAAGCGGGAGCATATTTGGAAATAGGCGATAGTGGAACTTGTAATCAAGGTTGGGGTGAAATAATAGCAGAGCCAGGCGCATACATACACATAGAACCAGGTGCACAAATTAGCTACCGCAGCACCATTGGCGATACAACCGATAGAAATATGTTTATTATACCAACAGCCAGTGGCTTACCTAAAGCTTATGAAGGTGTAGGGTATTTAATAAAAACTATTTTGTATCAAGATACTATTTTACCTTTAACATTTCCAACCTATCCTATTTGTGGCCTAGATAGCACAAGTCCAATTATTAATAAACCATGGGGATATACCAATTTTGCTAAACCATTAGCTACTTTTCAGGCTAAAAATGATACCCTATGTCCTAATGAACCATTATATATAAAACTAAACAGAATACTTAACGATGCTAGAACAACAATTGAAGTATGCAGGGTGGATAGTTTTAAATTATACAACAGAGATAGTAGCGTATTTCGTTGGCAAGACACCTGTATTATAGATACCTTAATTAAAGATTCTATATTACCTGACCCAGTATGTAAAGAACCACGCACTGCCCCTGATGATTTAACTTTTTGGTTTAAAGCAGGCACAACACACAGAGTAACCATAAGAGTTTGGAACGATTGCGGTATAATGGATGATACCATAAGCTATATATATGCAATGGATACACCCCAAATAAGCATAAGTATGCCTTCTGAAATATGCGAGGGAATAGGTACTGCTAATGTTTCAATAACCAAACTCAATAAATACCCCGTAAGTTCCTATGCTTTTGAAGTTACCGAAATACCCGATTCAGCATTAAGTAAGTTAAGAAAAGGACTTCCTCAAAGTTTTAGCCGAACCTATTACGACACCTTGCCAAATACTTATAATTTTGAAGATTATTATTTTAAATCAGGGCGAAAATATGCCATTACCTTATTAGTAAATTCAGTATGTGGAAGCAAAACTTTTTATACTGAAGTAATAGTTCCATTGGCTGCTAAAATTATATTAGAACGTCCAACAGTTTACTCTCAACAATTAGATGCAGCCACCACGGTAAAACTGCATGGTTATACAAGTAGTATTGATAGTTTTAAATGGGAACCTACCACTTGGCTCGATTCTGCTAATAGCTTAACTCCATTAAGTACTCCGTTTGAAAACATTAATTATGTTTTATCAGCTTATAAAAATGGATGTACAGCCACAGATACAGCCTATATAAAATACAATAAATATGCCAATGCAGGCCACAACGATACCTTATGTTATACCAGCGGACAAACAGTGGTTATTGGAAATACTTACGATTATTCTATGTTTTTGGGTTGGATGTGTTATTACGATACCGCGGCTTTTAATAAACGTTATAACAATAAAATTATAGACAATGAATTAAATATTGCATATTTTACTGCGTTTATGCACCACGATTTGTTTAAGAGATATTTGGGAGGTAGTTTAAGTTTTAAAGCTCAGTACGAAAACTTTGTTACCAAACATTTAATATTAAATCAAAGTTGGTATCTTGAGTATCTAAATATGCTTTATGATAATTCTATTTCAAAAACAGCCGCTTTTAATTATTTTGTAGATAGGATAAACGAAGGAGAAAGCACAGTTATAAGAGATAATTTAGATTCAATTGCCGATGCTTCAATTATTGAATCAAACCTAAATGATTTATTTGATAAGTTTAAAACATTTAATGATGACTATTTAACAGATATTCAAATATATTGGAATGGAATAACTGATTATGAAGGAAAATTCGAGTTAAGAGATATTGGTCACAATCAATTAATTTATCAATTACCAACCCAAACTCAAAAATATACGCTTACAGTAATAGCTTATAACACAACTGAAATAGATGAAATAACAGTAATGGTTGATACAGTTCTTACTCCCTTGTTTTATACGACCATGCAGTTTGATAGTACTGTTTATTTCATGAATAATACCGAACCAATAAGTAGTGCAACTACCTATGAGTGGAACTTTGGCGATGGTAGCTCAAATAGCAATGAATTAAACCCTATACATACCTTCCCTGCATTTGATAGTAACTATGTAGTTTGTTTAACAGCAAGTAATAAATGTAACTCATGGCAATACTGCGATACTGTATGGGTTGATAGCTT
>CANHPI010000034.1 GCA_947462425.1 Bacteroidota bacterium | reverse complement strand
GATGATGGAAATAAGAGGATTTGGTCCCCAATCTTTAAAACGTATTCATAACGAATTAAATATATCAACTAAAAAAGAACTCATCAATGCAATTAAAGATGGGCGAATTCAAAATTTAAAGGGATTTGGAAAGGTAAAAACGGAAAGCATGCTACGTGGTTTAAAGTTACATAAAATCGTTGAGGAAAGAATGTTATTATGGGATGCAATGGTAGTTGGAAAAAAAATTGTGGATTGGTTAATACAAGTTCCTGAAATCATTCAAATTGAAATTGCAGGAAGTTTAAGAAGAAAAAAAGAAACAATCGGTGATATTGATATTCTAATTTCATGTGAAAATATACATAGAAAAAAAATCATTAATCATTTTACTAATCCAGATATAACAAAACAAATTATTGCAAAAGGAAATACAAAAGCAAGTATAATTATTTCAGAGTATAATAAACAGATTGATTTAAGAATTGTGGACAAAGAAGAATGGGGTTCAGCACTATTATATTTCACAGGCTCAAAAGACCATAATATTCATCTACGAAGTATTGCAAAAGAAAATGGTTATAAACTATCCGAATACGGTGTTTTTAAAATTAAAGAAAATATAAAAATAGCAGGTAATACAGAAGAAGAAATTTATTCTGAATTTGGATTTCAAATGATACCTCCGGAAATGAGAGAGGATAAAGGAGAATTGGAACTTGCTAAAGAAAACAAAATACCAAAACTTGTATCCATAGAAGATATAAAAGGGGATTTACAAATGCACAGTTTATGGAGCGATGGCGTTTCATCAATAGAAGATATAACAAAATTTATAAAAAGAAACTATTCCTATGAATACATCGCTATAACAGACCATAGTAAATCTTCAAAAATAGCTAATGGATTAGATGAAAAAAAGATCTTAAAACAGATAAAAGAAATAGCCTTAATTAACGAAAAGCTTGGAGAAGATTTTGTAAAAACAGGAATCGAAGTTGATATTTTGGCAAATGGAAAAATAGATATTTCAGATGAAATCCTTTCTCAATTAAGTTGGGTAACAGCTTCTATTCATAGTGGGTTTAATGATGATAATACCAATCGAATTATTCGAGCATGCGAAAATCCTTATATATTGTGTATCGGACACCCAACAGGTAGATTGATAGGTAAGAGAGAGCCCTATAAAGTTGATATGAAACAAATTATTCATATTGCTAAACAAACAAATACAGCCCTTGAAATTAATGCTCAACCAGAAAGAATGGACTTAAATGATGAATATAGTATGATTGCAAGAGAAAAAGGAGTTAAACTAGTTATTAGCACAGACAGCCATACGCTTCAAAATTTTGATTATATGACATTAGGCTTATCAATAGCAAGGAGAGCTTGGTGTAGCTCATCAAATATTTTAAATACAATGAAATGGACTGAAATTGAAAAATGGGTAAAAAGAAAACGGAAACTGCAATTATAAAATTAAATTGCTAAAGCATATTTATTAATAATAGCATCAGCACGTTTGTGGGCAATATTGTTTTTCGTTTCAAGCCAAGTTTTACCTAAAGTTTTATTTAACAATTTATCTAACGGCATTAATATTCCAAGATAAACTAAACCTTCCATTGATTGTTTTATATTAGGAGAAACTTTTCTGTAACTTACCGAAAAACTGCCGTTCAAATAAGTCATATAATGCCAATAACCGGCGGGCATAAATATACTATCACCATGTTCCAAAATAAAATCATATCCTTTAATAAACTTTAAGCCAGGGTACTTTTGATAATCCGGATTATCTAAATCAATTAATGAATAAGTATTAAGTGGTAAGCGGTAAAGTAATTTTGAATATTCTGGCGAAACTAAAACCACTCTTTTTTTTCCTCCAAAATGAGTATGTAAAACGCAGGAAACATCAACATCATAATGAATTCGAACAGTTGTATCTTTACCCCCAAAAAACATAAACCCTACACCATCTAACACACCTTTAAAAATTTTAGGACATGGGAATTCGTTTCGAAGTTGAGGATTATATTTAAAAAGATTACATAAAAATATTCTCAAATCAGTGTGTTCATCCTTAGATATTATATCTAAATAATCACCAAATTTCATTTTTAAATCTGCTGAAGTATAAGCAGATGATGCGCTTTTTTTATTACCATTATCATAGATATCAATTAATTGATCTCCCATTGTATTTTTAAAATAATCAAGAGACCATCTGTTTTTAGCAATTGTATCTTCTGCTAAACCTTTAATTACAACCGGAATATTTTTATCAAAGTATTTTTCGTTGAACTCTATAGAGCTGATGTTTTTAACAACATCCATTTTTTGTGTTAAATCCATATTAGTTTAAAAAGATAATGTTATTTGTATTTCGTTTATGGATTTCTGGTTTCTCATCAGCATATCCTAAAGCAAGAGCTAATTTAATTTCTTCAGAACCAGGTATTTTTAACTCTCCATAAATTGTTGTTTTATCAATAGCCTTTGCCAAACCAATAGGACAAGAATCAAAACCTAACGACCTTGCGGTAAGCATCATATTTTGAGAACACATACCAATATCCAAAGAAGACCATTCATTATCTTTTGGAGCTGATATAAATATTACTGCAGGAGCTCCATGAAATATAGGGTCAGAATCTTTATCGATAGAAGTTTTTAAAGTTAAATGATGTAAATTTTTAACCACATTGCTTATTAAGGATGAATACAATTTAATTTTTTCTTTATTGGTAAGTACATAAAACTTCCAAGGTTGTTTATTCATAGCAGAAGGAGCCATTCTTCCAGCAGTAATTACTTGTTCGATTTGTAATTTATTAATTGGATTATTTTTAAACTTCCTTACAGATCTTCTTTCATAAATAGTATGAAGAGTTTCGTTAGTATTAAAAAAATTTGCATTCACTAATTTAAGTAATTCAAAGATTCCTTTTTTAATATCCCTCATACCTTGATCAAATTCAATAAACTTTTGTAAAAGCGACTTATGCTTACGTCTGTAATCATCATTACCTATATTACTTATTAAAATAGTATCTAAGTTTCTTTCGTGCAATGAAACCTCACTTTTAAAAGTGATTAACTTATTACCTATTATAGTATCAAGTAATGTATTAATATTCAATTTATCCTTTTGACTAACATTTTGAAAAAGTTTATTATTTAAAAGATCTTTATAAAATTTATTTTCATCCTCCCAAAAGCTAACGGTATTTAACCAACTTAAACTCTCTTGATGCAAAACTTCAAGACTAGCTTCCAAAAGGTATTTTTCTTTTACTGCAGTTAATAATTCCATAATTATATATTTAGTTGTAAGATTATTTTTTCGAAAATAGTATTCTTAAATATGAAAAATTATGCTGTTGCTCATTTTATATAATGATTTCTATTAAAACGATCTATCATATAAATTATGAAATGCGTAAACAATCAATTTTATTGATGATTGATTATATTTTTAATGATAAATTTTCCGTAAATGAAATAATCATGTTTACTAAAAAACAATTACTAAGCACTCAATGAAAAAAACAATAAAAAAATTGAATTAAGCGCCAACAATTATATTAAATAAACCATCACAAATAAAGTTAGGGACAAGTTATAACCAATAAAAACTAATTTATACATTATCAAAGAATGGAAAAAACATAACTATTTTTAGTTATGATTCTAAAAAAATAAGTGATACATAAAGTTATTTTATTTAACCAAAACACTTACATATTATGCAGAGAATAATAATATAAAAAGCCTTATCATTTATGAGTTAAATCATAAGGCTAATACGGTGATATAATTCATGGAATTTAATATTTTTAAGCATTTCGTAATTGATGGATTTCCTGTTTGTTTGCATTGTAACTATGAGTATTATATAATTATAAATCTTAAAATAAATTCTATTAATAATTTAAAAAATCAAAAAAATGAATACATTAGAAATTAATCAAAACAGAGAACAAAATTTATTTTCTAAAAAGTCACTATTATTTACTGATGGTATAATAAATGATTTAATTGAAAATAATGAAATCAATAATAAATATTCACAATCAAATACAAGTGTATTAGCAAATATATATGAATATGATGATGAGTATGAACTTAAGCTATTAGCACCAGGTATAGAAAAAAATGATATTGAAATTGATGTTGATAATGATAACATGTTAACTGTATATGCTGAAATAGCAAATGAAATAATTGAAGATGCTACTAGTTTTAAAAAAGAAGAATTTTTAAATAAAGGATTTAAGCGTTCGTTTCAACTACCTGAAAATACAATTCCAGAAGATATTTCTGCAGTATATAAAAACGGAATTATTTCTTTATACATTCCTAAAAAAGAAGATTTAGAAATTAATGAAACCATTAATTTTGTTATAGTTTAAAGTTATACCAAAAACATTCTTCAATTAATTAAAAATAAAAAAATAAAATTTATTTATTGATAAAATTGTGATTAATTACATTTTTATTTAAAGGTGAAAACAAACGTTTGTTTTCACCTTTTTGTTTTTTCAAATCCTATCCTCAAAAAAAATAGCTCATTAAATAATTTAAAAATAATTATTAAAAGATCCTATTAAGAAAATATTTTTTGAATGATAAAACACATAGCTAGGAATGATAGCAAACATTTAGTATAAAAACTTACTGATGTTTCTTTGTGAACTAATCAAATAAAAATGATAAAAATGAAAACAAAAATTACACTTATTACGGCAAGCGCATTCTTATGGCTGTCGAGTGGCTTGGCTCAAACACCAGGTCCCATTCCTGCACCACCATGTGCAAATGATTTAAACGGATTTGTAAACTATAAGAATACTATAGTTGGTACAGGAGCTTATCAATTACAAAATGGTTTTGAGGAAAGAGCTGCTCAAACATATAATTATTCGGGGCCCGGCAGAATTGCAAGTATTAGAATTTATGGGTCCTATCCTGGCATTGGCTATTTATCAGGAGTACCATTAAAAATTGGAATTTATAATGTGGACGCAAGTGGGAAGCCTACAATGCTTATAACTAGTAAAAATGACACTTGGTGGTCTTTTCCTGATAACATAAATGGGCATATTGATGTAACTTTTCCAGGTGGCGTTAATGTTAATAATCGTTTTGCTGTTTCTGTAGAGATAAGAAGTGGTTTTCCGTATGGAAATAATTTTAGTCTTGAATATACAGGAAATGGTGAAGGCGGTGGACAGGATTTAGCATCACTTGCCGGAACATCAACTGGAAACAATTGGGCGAGTGCAAAAAATAGTTTTGCAAAAGACGGTGATTTTTATATTGTGCCAAATATGACACATATTAATAATCCTAGCTTTACAACAACTTCACATTGTTTCGGTATTAATAATCCTATTGCTTTTTCAAATACTACTCAAATGACAAAGGATAGTATGTTTAATAAAATTGCTTTACCAAATCATACAGGATCAAATGAATTTTATGTATGGAATTTTGGAGATGGTACTACAACTAATTTAATGAATCCAACTCATACTTATACTGCGGGTGGTGTTTATACAGTTTCACTAACAACAACTATTGAAGGCTGGGCTACAACTTGTACTAAAACATTTACTAATAGTATTTCAGTAGGTTTAGCAGTAACATCAACATCTATTACAAATGCATTATGTCATCGTTCTAATAATGGCAGTTTCATAGCAGTTGGACAATATGGTGCTCCACCATATTCATATAATATTAATGGCGGCGCTTGGCAAAGTAGTCCCAATTTTAATAACTTATATGCAGGTTCATACACTTTAAATATAATGGATGCAAATGGATGTCAAAATTCTACAGTAGTATCTATTACTCAACCGCCTGCTATTGTATTCAATTCTATTTTAACAACTAATGCTAGTTGCGGAACGGCAACAGGAGCTATTACAACTACGATATTTGGAGGTGTGCCATTATTAACTTTACAAATAGATGGTGGTGGTTTTTTGCCAACCGGAAGTTTTTCAGGTTTAACGGCAGGCGCCCATACTTTAGAAGTTAAGGATGCAAATGGTTGTACTAATTCAACCGTTGTAACTATTAATTCATTAACGGGGCCAGTTTTAAATACTCCAAATGTTATAAATGTAAGTTGTTATAATGGAAATGATGGAAGCATCACATTAAGTTCTTTTGGAGGAACAGGATTAATACAATACAGTATTAATGGTGGTATTACTTTTCAAAATAGTGGAAATTTTACAGCTTTAAATGCTGGTACATATATTTGCGTTGTAAAAGATAATGCTGGTTGTACTAATTATTCAACAGTTACTATTTCAGAAGGTCCCTTATTAAATATTACATCAATGGTTATTCCGGTTCATTGTTATGGAGGTAATACTGGACAAATTAATGTTGCATCATCAGGAGGAACAGGAATTAGAAACTATAGTATAAATGGAACTAATTATCAATCTGGAACAATTTTTTCAGGTTTAACTGCTGGAACATATACTCTTTATGTAAAAGATGTGACAAGTTGTATCAAAACACAAACAGTTACCGTTACCCAACCAACTGCCATAACATCCACATTAACATCTTTTGCAGCAAGTTGCAATGATGAAGAAGATGGGTCGATAGTAGCCATAGCTGCAGGCGGTTCAGGAAATTATGTTTATAGTTTAGATGGAGATGAAAGTTTTTCGGAATATGGTACATTTTTAAATCTTGCAGCAGGAACACATACCGTTGTCATTAAGGATTTATACAACTGTAATTATACAAGTACAGTTTCAATTACTCAACCATCAAAAATAACAACAACAGTAAATACTACAAATGCAACCTGCGGAACACCTAATGGCTCTATTCAAGTACTTGCTAATGGTGGTTCTGGCTCAGGATATCAATTTAGTATTGACGGAACAAATTTCTTTAATACAGGAGTATTTTCCTCTCTTAATTCGGGAACACAATATATAGTTGTTAAAGATGGCACAGGATGTGAAACAACAGTATCAGGTGTTATTGTATCAGCTGGTGGACCAACTATTACAACTTCAAGTTCACAAAATGTTTCATGTCATGATGGTAATGACGGAGTTATTACTATTAGTAGTGTTACAGGCGGTACAGGCCTTTTACAATATAGTAAGGATGGGATAGTATTTCAAACATCCAATACTTTAACCGGTTTAAGTGCAGGAATTTATGTAGTTCAAGTTAAAGATGCTAATGCTTGCGTATCAACAGAAACATTTGTACTTACCGAGCCAAATGCATTTTTAATTGCTCCATCTACAACAAGTGTATCATGTTATGGAGGTGCTACTGGCTCAGCATCAATTGCAGCATCAGGAGGTGCAGGATTTTTAGCATATAGTATTGATGGAGGAATTTCATATCAATCAGGTACTACATTTAATAATTTATATGCAGGAATTTATAATATTAATGTTAAGGATGCTGCTAACTGTATAGGTTCAACTAAATTTACAATCGTTCAACCAACTCATCCTATTAGTATCTATTTTGGCATCTTAAATTCATCATGTTATGCCGCATCTAATGGTGAAATAGAAATAAACGCAAATGGAGGAACTAGTCCGTATTTATATAGTTTAAATGGCACTACATATTCTTCTTCAAATGTATTTAATAATCTTGCAGGAAATGTAATTTATACAACCTATGTTAAAGATGCAAATAATTGTTTAGCAACAACAGCACAATTTGTTTCCGAACCTACTGTTTTAAATGCACAATCTATAGTTAGTAATGTGTCATGTACTGGTGGCAACAATGGAATTATAAATGTTAATGTAACCGGAGGTGTTAGCCCATACACATATCAATGGTCAAACGGAGCAATTACTTCATCAAATACTAATCTTAATCCTGGAACTTATTCAGTAACAATATTAGATTATAATGGATGTTCAATTGTTAAAAGTTACACTTTAACACAACCAACTTCACCATTAATTGCAAATGGAGTAGTTACTTCAGCAAGTAATAATGGATCAAACGATGGCTCGATAGATGCTACAACAACAGGCGGAACAAGTCCTTATAGCTTTAGCTGGTCAAATGGATCAACAACTGAAGATATAACTGGATTAAATCCTGGTGCTTATTCAGTAACTATTACAGATGCAAATGGATGTACAACTTCAAATACATTTAATGTAGGTAACTTAACTGGTATTGAAGATATTCAAATTAGCACAAGTGATGTTAAAGTATATCCTAATCCTGCGAACGAATATGTTACTATTGAAACTAAAGGTTATAAAATTGATAAAGTTGAGTTAGTAAATCTACTTGGCCAAACAATTTATATAAGTGCGGTTAATGATTCGGTAATAAAAATAAATACAACAGATATATTAAATGGAACTTATTTTATAAAAATATACGTTGGGAAAAATAATACCATTACTAAAAAATTAAATATTAGTAAATAAATTTTAATCACTATATAAAAGCGGCAGGATAAAAATATCCTGCCGCTTTTTTGTTTAATTTTTTAAAATAGTATAAGCTAAAAAACGCATAAATATATGAGCCAAAAATAAAAATCATAATTTAATACTCGCTACCAATAAAGCTTATAAGTGATTATATGATAAATGTCATATCACGAAATGTTTGGTTACATAGAATAAAAATTCGAATTGAATTTACTTTGATTTAAATTAATATTTAACCATAAAAATTGAATTATGAAAGTAAAAGATGTTATGGCAGAAAGTACATTAAAATTCTGCTCACCGGAAACAAAGTTGGCCAATGCCACAAAAATGATGAAGGAATCAAATCGTGGCGCACTACCAGTTGTTGATAAAGACCAAAAGGTAATTGGTATAATTACAGATCGCGATATTTGTTTGTCATTAGCAAGCAAAAATGGTAAAAATCCAGCTGAAATAAGTGTAAAAGAAATCCTTCCTAAAGCAAAAGTTCACACGATAAAAGCAGATGATTCAATTACAGATGCTTTGCGTGAAATGAGAAAAAACAAAATTGGACGATTACCGGTTACGAACCAAGAAGGAAAGTTAAAAGGTATGATTTCAATCAATACACTTCTTTCGCATGCCCTAAAAGAAAAAGAGGAATTAGGAGCTGTAACCTCAAAAGAAGAAAATTTAGCTAAAACAATTAAAGCGCTATTTGATCGCAATAATTCTACAGCTACAAAAAAAGGACTTGAGATTATGCCTTTACAATTTCAGGAAAATTAGCAAAAAAACTAAAGTTGTAGATACTCAATTTAGTTAAAGCATATAGAGCCTGTTTAAAATTTATCTAATTATTATATTATGTAATTTTTTATAAAAACAATAAACAGGCTCTTAGTTATTTAGAAAAGTAAAAAACCAAATTATTAAATACATACAAAACTATTATTATTCGTAGTTTTTAACGATGTATACTTATAAATTTATTAGGAAATGATGACAGAAAAAAAACAAAATATAAAAAATTTAAGATATTGTTCTCCAGAAACAAAAATAATAAATGCTGAAAAAGTGATGAAGGAATTCAATTGTGATGTCCTATCTATAATTGATAAAAACCAAAATAATCACGGTATAATAACTCATCAGGACATTTTTAAATTCTTTGAAAATAAAAATGAAAATAACAATAAATTAACACGTGTTAAGGAAATTATACCTCTAAAGATAGCTTAAAATTTATACAAACATACGTCTATAAGTTGCAGTTTGATAAATCAATATTAAAAGTAGAATAGTTACACTTTTATAATTTAAAACATTTATTTAATACAAAATTTACAATGGTGATGTAAATCATTTAATATAATAAGTTAACTCATAATTTATAATTACAAACTTTAATATTATTACTAGCAAATAATTTGCTCATGAAATTTGGTAAAAATTTTATTTTAATAATAGTATTGATTAATTATATTCCTGAAGGATTAAGTCAAACAAGTTTAGACTCTTTACTGACAGCAACAAAAACTGTAGCAAAACCCTCATCTCTATTTTTATTGACAGCGGGCTATAGAATTCCTGTAAATAGTAGTAAAATAAATAATTCCGGACATGGAATATACCTTGAAGGAGGGATAAATGCAGGTTATTTAATATCAAAACAAAATGTTATTGGTTTATATGCTGGATGGGGTTTTATGGATAAATTATGGGATACGTCGTTCAACCAAAATTTCTCAAATGATTATAGTGCTTCTGTAAAGAAAGAAAATAATTTTTCGAAGACAGATTCGATTATAATCAATTCAAGTGTCGAACTATTTAAAACCAAAAAAGGCACTTCAGATATTGCACCTGGTTGCCAAATGAATTCCTTTAATAATTATTCGTTGTATTTTGGTATTGTAATTAAATTACCTTACAAATACCTACCAACATTAAAATTATATAAAGGCACAATGCGAAGCTATCATAAAGGTGAAGAAAATGTGCTAGATAATAATAGTGATTACAGTATTTTTGAATTGCGAAGAAACATGTATGGATTTGAATTAATGATCCTAAATCTTGATCAAATATTACATAGCAGTAAAATAAAAAAAACGACAAATAAAAATCGAAGTGCGGGATTAAGTATTTATTATGAAAATTACGACTTTTATAATTCTAATTTATATTATTACGACGGGATATCAAAAACAACTCTTTCACTAAAAGAATTTATTTCATCCGAATTTCTTAATAAATATAGAAACGAATTTAATGCAGGTTTTAAATTATGTTTTTATATAATGTAAATCTAAAACATAAAAAACGCCTCAATTGAGGCGTTTTTTATTGTGTAAACAATCAATTAAACAAATTTAAAAAGCGAAAACTTCCATATCGATTTCTAAATTATTTTCGACCTTATTTACACCTTGAGCTGCCCAAACGGCATTTTCAGCGTCATTTTTTTCGGCCCAAGATCTAACTTTACCAGTCAAAACAACTTTACTTCCAGTAACCTCAATGTTAATTTTTTCAGCGTCAATTGTTGCGCTTCTGTGAAAAGCAGAGTTTACCTTTTGTTTTAATTCCTTAGGAACAATTCCGGATTTGATTGTAATATTATTTACAATTCTTTTAACTCCAATAAGATTTTCAATTTGCATTACTGCCGAATTTCTTTGAAACTCCCAATCCACTTCACCATCAAGTGTAACAACACCATCTTCCACTTTAACTTTAATTTTCTCTTCATTTATTGCACTATGCCATTTTAAAGCGCTTAAAATAGTTTCAGCAATCTCAGTGTCATTTTTTAAAAGACTATCCGCATATTTAACTTCAATATCTTCAGCAACTGCTTTTACACCCGATACGCGTTTAGCCGCTTTTTCAGCTCGCGTTTTCTTTAAATAAGAATTAACGGTTCCTGATAAAGTAACGATACCGTTTTTTACAGCTACTCCAATTTCTGTTGCGTTTAGATACGGCTCCCATTTAAGTTCATCTAATACGTCTTTCTGAATTTCAATGTCTGTTTTCATGTTATTATTTTATTAAGTTAAAAATTAATTATTCAAAACTATAATAACAACAACGCTCTATAAATGAGAAATTGAAGATACTAAAATGATATATATCAAGATTGATTTAATATTGGTTCCTCTTTATGAGCAAAGTTCATTCCCTGTATCAAAACTAAAATTAAAGTGCTGATAATAGAAGCAAAAAAGCACCAAACAGAAACTATATAATCGTTATACAATATTGTTGTAATAACATATGAAATAAAAATTGCTACACTTAAAATCCAAACCTTTTTAATACTAGAAAAATAGGGAGGTAATACAGTAGCTAAAACATATAACACACCACTATACCTGTTAAAGAAAACCGGATAATCTTGTATATATGAAATATGACGACCAATAATTTTAGCTTGTACATTATAAGTTATTAAACAATAAGCTAAATAAATAGATACTACAGTGCCAATTGCAAGTAAAACTTTTAAAATATTTTTATTTTTAAATTCTTTTTCAAGAAGTAAAATTGAAAAAGGAATCCAAAAAGGCCAAACTATTTGCGCAAAAAAAAGAAAAGTATAAGTTGTAATCCTTTCCATTGAAGCATAACTCGAATCGGAAAGAGCTAGCCACAAAAAACCTTCAGAGATTTGTTGTATGGCAAAAAATAATGGTATTGCTGCGAAAAAATATTGTAAGGGTGTTTGAACCTTTTTTAATGACATAAAACCAATTGTTGAAATAATAATTCCTGCTCCAAAACTTGCACTTGCCGAAAAACACATAAGCTAATAAATTGTTATTTTAAAAAAATATTGAATACTAATTATTAAAGTTATTCAATACAAACAATAGGAAATATGATTGATGCAACTAACACCTGTGATAAAAATCATATATAATTAGTGTAAGTAAATTAATATAAAAATTATATTTACATATAAATATGTTTAATATAAAAATTAAAAGAATTAAAATTTTTAATAGTTTATAGGTGAAAAAAGTTATTTTAAAAAATAGTCTTATTAAAAAAACAAATAAGGCTGCTAAAAATTTAAAAAGTCCTAAGTCCGACTTTTTTATTGTTGGCATAGGAGCCTCTGCCGGAGGGCTAGAAGCATTAAAAGTTTTTTTTAATAACACAACTCCTAATAGCGGAATGGCATTTATTGTTGTGCAGCATCTTGACCCTACTCGTAAAAGTTTATTAACTGAACTTATAGCCGAGCATACAAAAATGAAAACAGAAGAGATTACCAATGGAATAAAAATTCAACCTAACTGCATTTATATTATACCATCCAACAAAGAATTAAGCATATTTCACGAAACTTTAAAATTATCAGAACCAAAGGAACCACAAATAAAAAAAAGAAATATTGATTCCTTTTTTCAATCATTAGCAAAACATTGCAAAGAAAAGGCAATTGGTATTGTACTTTCCGGCACTGGCAATGATGGAACACAAGGATTAAAAGATATAAAAGCGGAAGGTGGTTTAACAATTGTGCAAGATCCTTTATCTGCATCATATTCAGGAATGCCACAAAGTGCTATAAAAGCTAAAGTTGCTGACTATATATTAGTTCCTGAAAAAATG
>CANHPI010000033.1 GCA_947462425.1 Bacteroidota bacterium | reverse complement strand
ATGTAAAACACTTGTTGATCAGAATAAGGAATATTAATAACGCCTGCATTTCTGTTAGGATCTTCCATACTTATTTTATAAGTACCTGGGCCAGGATACGTGTGCGTAGTAACATATTCATTTAGTTTTATGGTGCCACCAGGCAAAGGAACTCCTTCGCACGCAGGAGTGCAACTTCCGGTACAAGGTACTCCTAAAGGATTATTACTTCGCAAAACAATTGCTCTTGTTAAATCACCAAAATATACGGTATCTTCACATCTATCTGCTAAGTTGAGGCTTCCAATATTCGTGTAAGTAGTTACTTTAATTTGGTAGGTTGTTCCGTATAGCCATTTATAGGTTATTTCACCCGCACGATTATGCGTAGCTTTTGATGTAAAAAAAAGTCCTACACAAAAAATAATAAATAAATAATAACGGAACTTGAACATGATATTTTTTTATTGTTTAATAATTTTTTTAGTGATGTTGGTTGTATTTCCTGTTATTTTTAAAAAGTAAACACCATTGCTCACATCCTTTAAGCTAAAACTAAATGTATTCGATTTTGTTTTAACCCAGTCTTTTAATAATAGTTCAATTAATTTACCATTTACATCATACAACTCAAAACTTAAATATTCCGGACGAGTTAAATTAATATCTACATTAAAAATATCCTGTGCCGGATTTGGAAAAATTAATGGAGCAAAATCATTGTTATCATCATTATCTTTAGTATTTGTAATTAAAAGTGGGTCAACAGAAAGTTGAGCAATCCAAGCGCCGTGTTTGTTTTTATTTGCTAAGTTAATGTTGTATCCATAATAACCGCTCATCCATACTATGCCTGGTTTATTGTATTGGCGTTGAGAGCCCGAATAATCACCCCAACGTTCTAAATTACCGCTTAATAAATTTACGAAATTTGTTCCGCTTTTTATTCTTAATACATCCGAAAAGTTACCATTTCCATCCGCCTTTATAGCAGAAACACCAGCAAATATTTTATTAGAAGAGTGATCAAATGAAATGATAGCAGTATTGTCTAAATTATTTAGTCCGGCATAGGAAATATTTGGGTAGGCAAAATCAACCGTGTCGTTATTGATAATGTAACCATTTATTGTTGGGCTTGTATTTTGTGGATTATCTATAACGCCGTAATAAATAGTTACCTGATTATTAATGGGATTATTTGTGTTATGCACAAACTGTATTTTATTGTTTTCAAAAAAAGCACCTAAATTTCTGCAATCATTTGTGGCTAAAAATTGGGTTGCACTTGTTTGTCGGCCACTTGGTGGAAAAAAGTATGGTTGGTTTGTTATCAAAACTTTTGACGTAACTGTGTTGGTTGGCGCTCCAATAGTATCAGTCACTTCAACTAAAAAAACGGTATCATTTTGTGACGCTAAGTTTCTATTAGAAACAAAATACATATTTGGAGAGTATAATTTACTTCCGCCTTTTGCCGGACATAAATTGCGAATAGCTTTACCATTAAACTTAATGTTGTGGTGCAAGTAGGAACCTAATGGTAAACCGGCGTAGCCACTATCTTTTTTCATTTGCCAAATAACCGTTTCTACAAACCCTGTTTGCCATGAGCTGTCGTTATACAATAAATTAATACTTAAAAATAATTCTTTTTCAGTCATGGAAATCATTGGATAATCAGACCAAAGATTATTGTTGAGTGGATTGCCGGGTAAAGTGTACAAGTTCCAATTACCGTTAGGGTCGTTAGTTTGCGAAAACCCTACAATTATTTTACTTGTAGAATCCACAAAACCAACAGGGCACATTAACACAAACTTATCAGCAGTTGGATCATACATAACTTTTGGATCAAATTCCTGATGTTTATTATTTACCGGCGTTGTAAAGGCCGCTAAAGATTTTATAGGAGAAGCAATAGAGGTTTTGGTATTATAAACTAAAATACTGGTATTAATTACAGAAACAATGATTCCTGAATCTGAAATAGCAATATCATTATCGGTTGGTGTACTTGAGCTATAAGGATTTCCAAAAAAATTAGTTCCTAAATTTAAACTTGATAATTGCGTTTGAGTTTTTTGGTTTAATTTGCTTTTTTCTTTTGTCTCAGGATAGTTATAGTAAACTATTTTTCCTGATCCGGGCTTAGGCATTTCTTTAACCAAAAGGGATGGACTAAAATCTTGAGTTATTTTACTAAAATTTACGGTTGCTTTTTTTTCATGAGTAAAATACTTACGACTGCTATTTGTTTGAGCGGTGATAAATGTTATTGCCATTAAAAGCAAGCAAATGTAACTTGTGGTTTTCATTTATAATTAGTAAAATTAAGTATTAAAGATAAGAAACTATTTTTAAAAAAATTACCTAAAATTAGGTTTTTGCAAGTAAACGGTATTAGATTCAAAAAATCAAATTTATTAACTTTTTTATTTTATAATTATTTTTTGTAAAAAATCATTTAGCGTTTGTATTAGTAGTAATTTTATAATTCTTTAACAATCTATTTAAATGAGCACTCATAGTCATAGTCAAATGAGCAAGATTACACTTGCAGGTCTAATTGTTACTCTCGGAATTATATATGGCGACATTGGTACATCGCCACTTTACGTAATGAGCGCTATTATTGGCAAAAGTGTTATTGATGCGGATATCGTAAAAGGAGGCATATCTTGTATTTTCTGGACATTAACATTACAAACAACCGTTAAATATGTAATCTTAACATTGCGAGCTGACAACAAAGGAGAGGGAGGTATTTTTTCCCTTTATACCTTGGTGAAACGTACTAAGTTTAAATGGTTATTAGTTCCTGCAATTATTGGTGGAAGTGCTTTATTAGCGGATGGAATTATTACACCACCAATTTCTGTTTCTTCAGCAATTGAGGGATTAAAAGTATATAATCCCGAACTTAATACAGTTCCAATTGTCATTGGAATTTTATGTGCCTTATTTTTTATTCAACAATTTGGTACAAGTTTTATAGGTAAGTTTTTTGGTCCAATGATGATGCTTTGGTTTTTAATGTTGGGAACATTAGGGGTTTATCAAATGACAAGTAATTGGAGTGTATTATCATCTTTAAATCCATATTACGCATATCATTTATTACAAATACATCCGTCGGGCTATTTAATTTTAGGAGCGGTTTTTCTTTGTACTACAGGTGCAGAGGCTTTGTATTCTGATTTAGGACATTGTGGGAAACAAAACATTCGTATTTCATGGATATTTGTGAAAACAACCTTAGTATTAAATTATTTTGGACAAGGTGCGTTTTTGATAGCACATCAAGGACAGACATTAGATTCGTTTAAATCAAGCAATCCGTTTTACGCCATTATGCCCGATAACTTTTTGCCCTATGGAATTGTGATTTCAACGATGGCAGCTGTTATTGCTTCTCAAGCCTTAATTAGCGGATCATTTAGTTTAATTAACGAGGCTATGCGTTTAAATTTATGGCCAAAGGTTAGGGTAAAATATCCTTCTGAAATGAAGGGGCAATTATATATTCCCTCAACAAATTGGCTATTATTATCAGGTTGCATTGGTGTTGTGTTATATTTCAGAGAATCCATTAATATGGAAGCTGCTTATGGCTTAGCTATTGTGTTATGTATGTTAATGACAACTACTTTGCTAAATTTTTATATGCATATGAAACGTTATAATAAGTTTTTAATTTATATCGTAATAGCAGTTTATTTAGTTATTGAGTTTTCCTTTTTAGCAGCTAATTTGAGTAAATTTACTCATGGTGGTTGGATTACTTTATTGATAGCTTCTGCTTTGATGGCAGTTATGGCTATTTGGTTTTTAGCGAAGAAAATACGCAAGCGATATACAGATGCTGTTAAATTGGCTGATCATCAGCAAAAATTAGTTGATTTAAGCAATGATGAATCTATTCCAAAATATGCTACTCATTTAGTTTATATGACCGGCGCTAATAATCCCGAAGAAATTGAATCAAAGATTATATATTCTATATTACAAAAGCGGCCTAAGCGAGCTGACATCTATTGGTTTGTGCATGTAGATGTAATGGACGAGCCTTATCGCATGGATTATAAAGTTACCCATGTGGCGGCTGATGATATTATACGTGTTGATTTTAGATTAGGATTTAGAGTTGCTCCAAGAGTTAACTTAATGTTTAGAAAAGTGGTTGAAGATTTGGTTAAAAACAAAGAAGTTGATATTACAAGTCGTTACGAATCGTTAAATAAAAATAATATTATTGGTGATTTTAAATTTGTAGTAATTGAAAAATTCTTGTCCTATGAAAATGATTTGCCTTTCTTTGAAAAGTTAATATTGAATGCATATTTTTTCTTAAAGCGTTTCAGTTTAAGTGAAGCAAAAGCTTTTGGATTAGATAGTAGCTCCGTAAAAATTGAAAAATTTCCTATGATTCTTAATCCTCCGAAAGATTGTAATTTACACCGAATTAATTAAATTAAAAGGTAGGACAATTCAAAAAAATTATTTCCGTAATTCAAAATTATTACCCAAATAAACTCTACGAACCATTTCATCATTCGCTAAATCTTCAGCAGATCCTGATTTAATAACTTCTCCCGCATACAAGAGATATGTTCTATCGGTAATATTTAACGTCTCATGTACATTATGATCAGTAATTAGAATCCCAATATTTTTATCTTTTAATTTTCGCACCACACTTTGTATATCTTCTACGGCAATTGGATCAACACCCGCAAATGGCTCATCCAATAAAATAAATTTAGGATCGGTTGCTAAAGCACGTGCAATTTCAGTTCGTCTTCTTTCGCCACCCGATAACTGATCACCTAAATTTTTACGTACATGATGTAATGCGAATTCATCTAATAAACTTTCAACCTTATGCTCTTGCTCGGCTTTAGTTAATTTAGTCATTTGCAAAACAGCCCGTAAATTATCTTCAATGCTTAGTTTTCTAAAAACTGATGCTTCCTGCGGTAAATATCCAACGCCTAATTGCGCTCGTTTATACATGGGTTCGTTAGTAATATCTTTATTGTCTAAAAATATTTTTCCGGAATTTGGTTTTACCATTCCCACAATCATATAAAAAGAAGTTGTTTTCCCTGCCCCATTTGGTCCAAGTAACCCAACAATTTCGCCTTGTTGTACTTGTACACTTACGTTATTGGCAACCGTACGATTTTTGTATTTTTTTACTAAATTCTCTGAACGAAGTATCATTTGCTTAAACTAATATCAATCAAATATAATCAAAGATATGTGATTGATATTACAAAAATTGTGAATGAAATATGAGTTTTAGATTAAAAAACTGTTTCTTAAAATAAAGTTAAAACGCTAATTGAAATCCAAACTTAACGCCAAAATTCTCAATGGCTCTTTCTCTTAGATATGTAGAACGCCATAAAGCGTCAATCCTAAATACTTTAAAAATATTCTCAACACCTGCGCTTATTTCAACATATGGCTCGTTATTAAGAGCATTTAATGTGTTTGGAAAAATGAGTGTTTTTCTATTTATATCATTCACGCTTCCCCAAAGTGCTTTACAAGTTACAACTTCTCTCCATTTTAATTTTTTAAGTAATGGCACTTTATTAAATAATAAACCTTCAAAGTGGTGAAACATGCCAATTGATGCATATTGATCACTCGCAAATTCATAATACTTCATCATGTTAAACGACATATAATCGTAAACGTAGGTTTCATTACCACCATGTAGTTCCATTAAGGGATAGGGAACTGCACCGAAAATTTTACCAACTTCGGCAGTATAATCTGTATATCCTAATAAGGAAATTAATCGCACCCGATCACTTAAATTTAAAACTACTTTTTGATAATCATATTCGCCACGAAAGGCATTTTGCAATGATTTAGAGTAGTTAACTTGCATTACTGGCCATTTGGTTCCTAAGCTAATTCTACTGAAATCTCCATTGATATATTTTTCTTTATATGCAAATCTCACATTTAATCGAACCTCCGTATTTCTTATGTTTTCTTTAGTTGCAATACTCCCGTCATTTTTAAAATAGGTATAAGTATTAGTTATTAATGGAGTAATTGTTCTTCCTGTTAGAGTAACCTTTGATGTTAATCCGTCAACCCATTCTCTTTCAAACCACGCATCTGTTTTATCAACCCGGGTTAAATTAGTTAACGGATTTGTTCTAAATAAAGATGCGAAAAGATTATCTTGAGAAAATCCATTTTGACTTTGACCTAAAATCTCATAATCACTTTTATAGGTCATCCCGATTAATTGCCTATGCGGTTTCTTGGTAATAAAACTTTTAAAACCTACACTGTATTTAAATTTTTCATCTGTAAACCCATATGCAACATATCCCTGTAATTCATACCATCTGCTAAATTTACTGCTAGTTCTTCCGCCAAAACGTGCGCGTAATCCTTCTATTTTATTATAACTTATCAAGTTAAAATATGGCCCTATTTCAAAGTTATTTACCGTTTTATATCCTGAAACAAAAAGGGTTAAAACATCTACCCAGGTTTTATAAATCGGTAATGTTTTTATAGTGTCAATCATATGATAAATCTTCTTTTCTCGTAATGATAAACTATCATGCCTATTACTATTCCAAAAGTCATCACTTTGTTTGGATGCAGCATCTTCCACAACTATTTTATCACCAAATTCATAAAATTTTGGATCCTTTGGTTGATTAATTTTAAAGTCTTTATATGAAGTTGTTTTACGACCATAAATACCCACTTGATTTTTACTCACCGCAAAATCAATAATTAATCTATCTTTTGATAACATCCAAGTGCTATCAATTTGTGAAAATTCTTGAATAACGTTCGCTGCATGTATGAAATTAATATTAGCTTCCTTAGGGATACTCATTTCAATACGTTTTACAGCCCAAGTTGTATCTGATATCCACATATTTCCACTAAAACATAATTCTTGAGGACGCTTAGATTTAAATCTGATTTGGTAACAGCGTGTGCTGCCAATAAACAAACTATCTTCTAAGTAATACTTGTAATAAAAAAGACCATTATCAGAGATAGGGCTTACAAAATCTTTACCAAAAACTAAAATATGATTATCATAAATATTTATATTCTGATACATATCTCCCATCACAGAGGTAACGCTTGTGTTTTCTATACCGGTTACTTTACTGGCTCTAATCACCTCTTTTTTAAGAGTTGGGTTACTTCGATAATATATATCCGAAATAGCCTCCGTAATAAAAATTGGTAACGATGGTTTCTCTCCAGAGTTTAAACTATCTACATTATCAAAAACAAATTTTATTGGTTTAAAAATTTTCTTTTCTCGCATTTCTTTCGGAATACGATTTAAATCAAACTCAACTTTGTTATATGTTTCGTATTGATAAGCATCCAATTTACGTTTATTGTTGTATTGTTTATTTGCAATAACGTTTCTAATAATTCTATGTGCCGGATTTTCTCCCGCTTTCACTACAACTTCTAGTAAATTAACCCCCTCCAAAACCATTGGCATATTAACGGTTTGGCTTTCTCCACGTTTTATGGCTCGCACCAATTTTTTATAACTTACATAAGATGAAACAATAGAATCTCCCAATTTAGAAGTGGTAATAGAATAGTTTCCATCAAAATCAGTTGTGGCACCAACAGTTGTTCCTTTTATTAAAACAGGAACAAAAGGCAAAGGTTCTTTAGATTCAGCGTCAAAAACTTTACCGCTAATTGTATAGTTTTGAGCAAACGAAGAAATACTAATAAAAATTAATATCAAAAAACTATGGAAATGGCGCTTAGAATTCATTAATTTTATGATTTAAAAGTAACAATAAGTTCTAAACTCTTCAACTTTATTTTATAAAAATTGTGTATACTTGAAGCAACTTTTTTTAGTAAAAAACAGCTCAGTTATAATTGAAAATGGCTTATGGGTTATATCCATAATTCCTTGTTTTAACTAACTTACTTAATTATCTGATGCAATAAAAGAATAAAAATCAACTCATCATAAATAAATTATATTTACAACTCATACTATGTTAACCATTGATCCAAAAGAAACACCAATCCAGTTATTGCATCAGTACTTATTGGGAGCAGTTGGGCCACGTCCAATATGCTTTGCAAGTACAATAGATATTAATGGGAATCATAATCTTGCTCCCTTTAGTTTTTTTAATGTGTTTAGCGCAAAACCACCAATAGCCATTTTTTCTCCTAACCTTAGTGGCCGAACTGGCCAAGCAAAAGATACTCACTTAAACATTAAAGAAGTGCCGGAGTGCGTTATTAATATTGTTAATTACAATATGGTTCACCAAATGAGTTTAGCTAGCAGTCCTTATGAAAAAGGCATTAGTGAATTTACGAAGGCAGGTTTTACGGCTATTGCATCAGATTTAGTAAAACCAATGAGGGTTAAGGAAAGTCCTGTGCAGTTAGAATGCAAAGTTTTTGAACTCAAAGAAATTGGAAATTGCAATTTAGTAATGTGTGAAATTGTAAAAATACATATAGATGAATCGGTTTTAAATGAACAAAAATTAATTGATCAGCAAAAAATAGATTTAGTAGCTCGTATGGGCGGTAATTGGTATTGTCGCGCACATGGAGATGCTTTATTTGAAATTGAAAAACCTATTACTACAATTGGTATTGGTATTGATATTATACCTGCAACTATTAAAAATAGCAGTGTGTTAACTGGAAATAATTTAGGACAATTAGGAAATGTTGAAGTGTTGCCATCAAAAGAAGAAATTGAAATATATAATAAAACACTTGCGAAAACATTTGCAACCGATATTGAAAAACATCAGTACGCAAAAATTTTATTAGAAGTTAATAAAGTGAAAGAAGCTTGGTGTGTTTTATTAAACGATTGAAGTTTATTTTAAATTATCTAGCAACTCTCCGCAAATAAATTCAGCCGCTTTTCCATCACCATATAGTTTTGGAAATTGCAAATTTGTTTTTGATGTTAATGTTTTATAAGCTTCTATTATTTTTTGCTCATTAGCATCAGTTATGATTGCTGTACCACATTCAACTAGTTCCACCCATTCTGTTTCAGGGCGTAAAATTACACAAGGTTTTTCAAAATAAAATGCTTCCTTTTGTACCCCACCACTATCAGTCATTACAATTTTACAATTTTTTTCTAAAGCAATCATTTCCAAAAACGAGACCGGTGCAATAATTTTAAAATGTTTGCTTGATTTAATTTTTTGATGAAGCTCTGCATCTAAATTAAACTCTAATAATTTGGCTGTTCTTGGATGTAATGGCAATAATACATCTAATTGATTAGCTTCACTAATTTTAAATAAAGCATTAAATAAGGAATTTAATCTAACGGGTTCATCAGTATTATTATTTCGGTGAATGGTTGCCAATATGAAATTATTTTTTTGTAATCCATTTTTAGATATTATAGTTGTTTTTTCATCAGCAACTTCCGAAAAATATAAACTATTATCAAACATTACATCGCCACTATGATATATCTTTGGATTATTAGCATTAAATGGTTTTTCATTTTTTGATTTGAATCCTTCATTCAATAAATTTTGGTAACCTGTTTTTGTTGGTGAAAATAATAAGGTAGATACATGATCACACATGATTCTATTCACTTCTTCAGGCATTGCTTTATTAAATGAACGTAATCCTGCTTCGATATGAATAATGGGAACGTGAATTTTGCTAGCGGCAATTGCTCCAGACAAGGTTGAATTTGTATCTCCGTAAAGCACTATAGCATTAGGCTTTTCTTGAAGTAAAATATCCTCAATACCAGCTATCATGGTTGCTGTTTGTTTTCCGTGACTGCCACTTCCTACATTTAAATTATAGTTTGGTTCAGGAATTCCTAATTCATCAAAAAATACCTGACTCATATTTTCATCGTAGTGTTGTCCTGTATGAACAATTATTTCTGTAATAGAGTTTGCAAATTTGTTTTTAATTGCTCTGCTTAACGCTGCCGCTTTAATAATTTGAGGTCTTGCACCAATAATTGTTACTATTTTAATCATATCATTTTTTATTTTTCTGTCACCCTGAGCTTCTCACTTCGAGCGGTCCAGATATTTATTGGGACGAGAAGCATAAGGTTATTTGTTTTACAACATTCCTTCATCAGCAAAACTTAAATATGCTTGGTCGCCAATTATTAAGTGGTCTTGTAAGCTAATATCCATAAGCTTTGCAGCTTCTTTTGTTTTTTTAGTTAAATTAATATCTTCTTGGCTTGCTTTTAAATTTCCTGACGGATGATTGTGCGCTAATATTATTGAACTTGCCAAGCATTCAATGGCTGGTTTTAAAATTAAACGAATGTCAACTACAGTACCGCTTATTCCTCCTTTGCTTATGCATTCTGTTTTAATAACACTATTGCTTCTGCTCATAAATAAAACCCAAAATTCTTCATGGGGTAAATCTGATAATTTTGATTTTAAAATTGAGTAGGCGTGTTTAGAGGATGATATTTTTATTTTTTCTTCTCCAGACTCATCAGTTCGTCTTCTTCCAATTTCTAAAGCTGCTGCAATAGTAACAGCTTTAGCTTCTCCAACACCTTTAAATTTTTTTAAATCATTAAGTTGTAGTTTGGCTAATTCATTAATTGAATTTTTATTTTCTTTTAAAATGCGCTGAGCTAATTGCACAGCTGTTTCCTCTCGGCTACCCGAAGCAAGCAATATAGCTAGTAATTCAGAATCAGAAAGTGCTTGTCTTCCTTTTGAAATTAACTTTTCTCTGGGGCGATCATCTTCCGCCCATGACTTTATAGTTAAATGTTTATTTGTTGACTCTTCCAATTTGTTTTAAAATTAATGCTTTTTAATAAACTATAAAATAATACTTTTGTATCTCATGTCTTTTTCCTCTTCTCTCCAAATATTAAAACATAAAGAATTTAGGTGGTTTGTTTTGGCTCGTTTTTTTTTAACACTGGCAGTTCAAATGCAAATGAGTACGGTTAGTTTGCAAATTTACTATGAGTATTCAAAAGAAGAAATCATCTTGGGGATGATTGGTTTAACAGAAGCCTTACCTTTTATTGTGACTTCTTTTTTTTCGGGCCATTTGGCAGATATTATAAGTAGAAGGAAAATTTTGTTAGTGGGTTGCACTGCTTTATTTCTTGGATCTTTGTTTTTATTTGGTTTTAGTAATGCTTTATTTAGCTGGGTTCATAGTTTTGGGATATATGCCTTATTTGCTGTGGTATTTGTATTTGGCATTATCCGTTCATTTTTGGCTGTAAGTACTCATCCATTTATGAGTCAAATAATACCAAGGGAATTATATACTCAATCAGCCACATGGAATAGCACGGCCTGGCATATAGGCTCTGTTTTAGGGCCTGTTGTTGCAGGCTTAATGTATGGTTACAATCATTCATTTCATGCTAATTGGTGTTATGGTACTACATGTGTTTTATTTGGTTGCGCTATTGTTTGTTTTGCACTAATTGAAGCAAAACCAATACCTATAAAAACTAAAGAGGAGTCTTTTTTTGAAAGCATGACCGTTGGAGTAAAATTTGTGTTTAAAAATAAATTAGTGTTGAGTGCTTTATCTTTAGATTTATTTGCTGTTTTATTTGGAGGTGCCGTTGCCTTAATACCTGCTTTTACTGATAAAGTTTTACATTTGGGTCCCGAAGCTTATGGCTTATTAAGAACAGCCCCTGCTATTGGTGCTGTATTAATGGCGTTTTACATGGCTGCAAATCCACCTACAAAAAAAGCAGGCATTAGTTTATTGCTCGGCGTTGGAGCTTTTGGTTTATTTACTATATTCTTTGCTTTTTGTACAAATTATTGGTTAGCATTTTTAATGTTATTATTTACAGGAGCTTTTGATAATATTAGTGTGGTAATAAGGCATAGTATTTTACAACTAAGTACCCCAGATGAAATGCGTGGACGAGTGGCTGCTGTTAACAGTATATTTATTGGAAGTAGTAATGAAATTGGCGCCTTTGAATCAGGGGTTGCTGCAAAGTTATTGGGATTAATTCCGTCAATTGCTTTTGGCGGCGTAATGACTATTTTAGTTGTTTTAGGTGTTCATAAATTAAATCCTAATTTAAAAAACCTAGATATTACTAAATTAGAATAATGAAATTACATTCATCTGCAATAAAAGAGTTATTAGATGAAAAATATTTTCAGTTTAATAATACAGCATTTATTGAAACGGATCCTATTTCTATTCCGCACCAATTTTCAAAAAAAGAAGACATTGAAATTGCTTCATTATTAGTAGCTACTATTGCATGGGGTCAAAGGATTTCAATCATCAATAATGGTAATAAATTAATGCGATTAATGAATGATGAACCGCATGATTTTATTTTAAATTTCTCAAAAAAAGACGCTGTTCGTTTTGAAGATTTTGTTCATCGCACCTTTAATTCAACAGATTGTGTTTTCTTTTTAAACGCTTTAAAAAACATTTATACTAAGCATGGTGGTTTAGAAATGGCTTTTTCTACTAATTTTTCGAGTAAAGAATTAGATGTAAAAAACGCCATAACAAATTTTCGAAAGCTTTTTTTAAGTTCAGTGCATGAACACCGTTCAGAAAAACATATTTCAAATCCATCAATGAAATCTAGTGCGAAGCGTTTATGTATGTTCCTGCGTTGGATGGTTCGTAAAGATAAACACGGTGTTGATTTCGGAATCTGGAAGTCAATTAAGTCTGCTCAGTTATGTTTGCCTTTAGATTTACATACAGGAAATGTTAGTAGAAAGTTAGGTTTATTACAACGAACACAAAACGATTGGCAGGCTGTTGAAGAAATTACTTCTGTACTTAGAAACTTTGATAAAAACGACCCAATTAAATATGATTTCTCATTATTTGGATTAGGGGCTTTTGAAGGATTTAAATAAATTATTTCTTTTCAAAAATAATAAATTCTACTCTTCTATTTATTTCATGTTCTGAGTCTTCACACGCAACACCTTCTGCACATTTATTCAAAATAAAATCTTCTCCCTTACCATTTATTTGTTCAATTTGATTTGCTTTTAGACCTTTAGAGATAAGGTATTTTTTTACTTGATCAGCACGTTTTT
>CANHPI010000032.1 GCA_947462425.1 Bacteroidota bacterium | reverse complement strand
GTATTTTTCTCCATTATATAATGGTATTATTATAGAAATAATTGGTGAATCTATCATGTGTTTTAATTATATTTATTTAATCTAACAATTTTTAAATTGAATGAATTTAAAGTTTTTTAAATAGCGAAATGATTCCGTAGTATATAAATTTTATAATTATGATACCAAAAGAAAGAATTGAAAATCTATAACAATCATTTAATAATAAATATATTTTATTACTATCCAAAGGCTTCGTTTTAAGTAAGGTAAGCAGATATAAAGCTGCAGCACCTTCATAAAAACCTTTATAATTTTTATCATTATTAACTAAATAGATATCTCGTTTTATTTTATAATCCTCCTCCATTCTTGCTAATTTAGATAGTGAAGTAAATACACCCATTTGATGTTGCCTGTATACACCCATTATATCTGACATATAATAACCTTTACCAGATTGTAGAAGATGATAAAATAAATGATAATCTTTAAATTTATTATAATATTCAAAAATTGACATGTCTAACGAAGAACTTCTAAAAACTGCTGTTAATGGTTGAGTCACCCAATATTTAGATTCATTATATGAACTGAAAAAGAAATTCTGCAAATCAATAGGTTGATTTGATTGAGCATCAAGTTTAGACGGCGATAATGTATTTTCATTAAATACCATATAATCATGAAAACACACAGATACATCTGAATGCGATTCTAAAAAATCAACTTGTTTTTGTAGTTTATATGGATCAGTCCAATAGTCGTCACCCTCGCAAAGTGCAATATATTTACCGTTGCATTGATTCAGTCCAAATATTCCATTAAGTTTAATTCCTATATTTTTTTTTTGTCTAAAATATTTAATCAAATGCCCTTTAGGATTAGTTAAAATTATATTTTTAACTATTTCTTCTGTATTATCAGGAGAACAATCATCTGCAATAATTAAATTATAAAAAAAATTAGTTTCTTGCATTAATATACCTTCTATAGCTTGAGCAATAAAATTTTCATGATTATAAGTAATCATTTTTACAGAAACCATCAAGTTATTTTGCATTTATATTATTTTTAATTGCTATACTTAGAATTTTAAATACTAAAATTTGATATTTTTTTTTAAATTAATTGAAATAATTTAGGTCTACTGAGTAAATCAAACAAAAGAATTTTTTCGGCATTTTTAATATTAAAATAGAATACTTAATTATTTTTGATTCTTAGGATTAAGAATTAAGAATCTCATAACACAAGGTCTAGCCTCGGAAGTCAACAATAATCTATTATCATCAGTTAAAGATCTTAATTCTTCAAACATCAAAGTATCTCTTTCTTTTCTATCTAGAATCTCTATATCAAAAAATTCATTTGCATCTTTTAAAAATTTAGAGTAAACATCAATAAAATTTGGAATCCAATTATGAATTTCAATTACTATTACGGCTTCTTTTAGTGTTCTTAATATTTCAATGTCCAAGAACGAAAATTCCGCACCTTCTATATCAATTAAAACTATAGTTTTATTTAAATCAACTTTTGTTATATTTAATTTAAAATCTTTAAAAACATCACCCATAATTTCAATCTGTCCTGGTTGTTCATTTAATTTCCAATTCTTATCAATTGTATTCCTTCCTTCTGAAGTAAGTTCAAAACATATTGCTTTATTCACTCGTTTTGACTTTAATAAACCAATAGCATAATAACCATCAGCTGCACCAATATCGATAAATATATCTCTACCTAATAATAAATCAGAATATAGAAAATCCAAAAGTTCTTTTTCATACAATCCAAAACACATTGAACCCAAGTCATTACCACCCCACCAAGTATTTGATGTAAGTTTTAACCCTTTAAAAGGCCCGTGCAAAACTGTTCCACCGCAAAATTCAAAAAGTTCTTTTGAAACTCTTGCTCTTCTTTCACTTACTGTTTCAGTTCTAAAATTATCTAACTCAATTTTTGAATACTTATTTTGCCTTTGCAACATTGGCTCAAAGTATAACTTTTCACTTTCAATAAATTTATTAATATTCATAATTATTTATTCATTTTAAAATTATATGTTAAGATTGAAAATATTTTTAATTTAATAAGATGTTTGTTTTTTTATAAATAATAATTTATTTAGTATATATTGATGAAAATTTTATTATTAATTCACTTTATAATCTATGATAAATTATTAATGTTAAAAGTTGAAGGTGATGAATAAAATACTATTCCAGCTCTACCTTTAGGCGCAATCTGCATTTTTTTACCAGAAACAGAAAGAGGAAAAAATTCAATAATATGAATTTTTTCATTTTTATTTTCAAGTGAAAACCAAAAAAACTCATCTTTAAAAGTTATTGTTTTCCTGAGAATGTTCTTTTTAACAATTTTATTGCTTACCGATGGAAGTTTATTTATGATAAAGTCAACATAGCTTTTAGAATAATTGAATCCTGTAGAATATTCAATTAATTTACTATATAGGTCACCAGGACATCTCCTAGTTACTTCTAAAATCCAGAAATCATCTCCATCAACTATAAACTGAGTGTGAATTAATCCATCACATAATTTAAGTTTCTTAAATATTTTTTCGACTTCAATTCTTATTTCATTGTATAAATGAAATTTATCATTATCAATAACCCAGCTAGTATCAACAGAATAAGGATTTACAGTACAGAATTCTTGTACTATAAAATCGCAAAAATAATCTCCATCTTTAATAAATGCACTATGACTATATAAATTACCTGAAACAAATTCTTCAATTATACACTCTCCTGTAATAGAATTTGACTCTGCAAATTCTATCGCATTAATCAATTCAGAAGTAGAAAAATCAGATAATACTGAAACACCATTACCACTATATGAATCTACTGGCTTTACAATTAACTTACTAATATATATATCATCAATTTCATTTTTTAAATACAACTTTGGGACTTTAAGCTTATGCTCTAATGCAAACTTTTTAAATTTATTTTTATTATTTATAACTTCATTAATGTTTGAAGAAGAGATATTTAAAATGTTTAATTTATTTAATTTATTTTCATTTATTATTGAAGCGGTTTTGTATGAGATATCGTTACAACCTGGTAAAACGATGTCAATTTCATTATTTATAACAAATTCTGAAACCAATTCTACATCAGAATAATCTAACTGAATATAATTTCTACAAGAGATTGCAATTGTATCATCTTTATTTGTGCCTACAACAAAAACTTCATATCCAAGGTTAACTAAATAATTATAAATTGGTACTGAAGATAAATTTGTGTCTAATAATAATACTTTCATTTTAATTATTTAAATTCAAACTTGTTCCCAACTTTTAGAATTTGAAGATTTATTGATTGCTTCAAATAACTTTAGCCCCTCAATGGATTCTTCAATTCCGTAAACATTTTGTTTTGACATATTAATATCTTTATTAATAAAAGCTTTATAAATATCATTGTAATAATTAGCTAAAGCTTCAATAAAACCAGTTGGATGGCCTCCTTTAAAAAGGTTATAATTATTACTATTTGCAATTTCAATTTTTGGAGAGTTCCTGTCTAAAATAATGCGTCCACCATCAATATCATTAAAAGTTATATATTCTGGATTTATTTGCTCCCAAAAAACACTCCCTTTTGACCCGTAAACTCGAATTTTCATACCATTTCTATGTCCAAGTGCAGTTTTGCTGTACCACATATTGCAAATAACATCATTGGAACATTCAATAATTGTATTTATTTCGGTAGTGATTTCAGTAAAATTACCTCTTGATTTTGAAATAGCAACAACACTTATTGGAACTAGTTTAGTAATAAATTTAATTAAACTATGCAAATGAACACCTAAATCTAATGATAGAGTAGGTATTAATTCGTTATCATGAAGTCTCCAAGATTGAGGCTTAGACAAAACTCCATTAGTAGTTTTGATAAACCCTTCTTGAGGCATTTCAATTTGAATTGAAAAAATATTACCAATCTCCCCTTTTTCAATTATTGCACTAAGCTCTTTAACCATAGGATAACCCAGATAATTATAAATAACAAACAATTGGGCTTTAGATTTATGTAAAACTTGTTGAATATTTATTGCATTATTTACAGAAAAAGTTAAAGCTTTTTCACAAACCACATTTAAATTTTTGTTTAATACATAAATGACTTGTTCCATATGTTGATTAGTTGGAGTTAAGATTATAACAAAATCTAATAAATCAATATTGTCATCGATCATTTTTTCATAATTTGAATATAACTTGTTTAGTGATATTCCAACAGTTTCTGCAGTTTCTGTATTGATTTTATTATCTCTACTAAAAGATGCAGCTACAATTTGAAAATTGTTTGATAACCTTATTGCAGCCAAATGAGCATTGCCTACTGCAGAATTTATTCCACCTCCAATAATTCCTACTTTTAACATTTTTTATATTTTTTATTTATTTCTAATAACAATTCAACCACTTGTGAGCCATTTAACCTAGGATCAACAAGACTTTGGTAATTATATTCAAGTTCTTCATTATCAACTCCTAAACTACCACCTAAACACTCGGTCACTAATTTGCTTGTCATTTCTAAATGAATACCCCCTGGAAAAATATTTTCTGAATAACAAATATCAAAAAAACTAACTGTTTCATTTAAAATTTCATCAAAAAATCTAACCTTTCGCCCATTAACAGTTTTAGTATTTCCGTGCATTGGATCAACCATCCAAACTACATTTAAGATGTGTTCCTTTACAATGTCGATAAGTTTTTTAAAATCATGATTTATATTATTGATACCTAAACGTAAAATTAACACTACCTTACCGTTTTCGTTTTTTGGATTAATGTCTTTAATAATTTTAATTATTTCAGCTGGAATATAATTTGGCCCTATTTTAATTCCAATTGGATTATCAATACCTCTAATATATTCTAGATGTGCAGAATTTAAAAACCTAGTTCTTTCTCCTATCCATAAAAAATGAGCACTAGTATTATAATATCCCCCTTCAATAGTATCCACTCTGGTAAAAGCTGATTCATAATCTAATATTAATGCTTCATGAGATATATATGTATCCAATACATTTTCATAATTTGATTTATTAATTACATCTCTCATACCTATCATATACTTTTTATATAATTTGGATTTAGTTATGTTTTCTGAATAAGGAAAATGAAACCAATCATTCCTATATTTCTCACCGGAATATTTTCCTTGTGTGAATGCTCTAATCAAGTTTAGAGTAGCTACTGAACGGAAATAACCTTCAATTAATCTATTTGGGTTTGCGATTCTGTCAATTAAATTTTCTTTATTAGAATTTATATTTTCTCCTCTAAAAACTGGCAGTTCTTGACCATTAATATTTTCAAAATCTGAACTCCTCGGCTTTCCATATTGTCCAGCAATTCTTCCTATTTTAATTATAGGGAGATTAAATGTCTTTGAAAGAATATCATCCATAAAATTCATTATTCTAAGAAAATTATGAATTTCGGGACCATTACAATCTTCAAAAGATTCAGCACAATTACCAGCTTGAATAACAAATGAATTTCCATTCTCAACTTCTTTAAGTAATTTTTTTAGATTTCTTGTTTCCCCAGAAAAAACTAATGCAGGAAGTTTTTCAAGAGTATTAATAGAATTATTTAAATCTCTTAAATCAGGCCAAATAGGCTGTTGAGTTATATCAAATTTTTTCCAATTATCTTTCGACCATTCACTTTTCATAATTAAGTATTTTGATTATCTCATTTAAATTCACTTCGTCTATATCATTATATAATGGCAAACATAAAATTCTACTTGCCACACTTTCTGATATTTCCATAATAGGTCCATTTATAAAAGACACTTTGTTTAAAGATGGATAAAAATAACGCCTTGGGTAAATTAGTGCTTGATTTAAACTCGTTTGAATTGTTAACAAATCATCTTCAGTATTAAAAAGAACAGGATAATAACTGTAATTCCAAATTGCTCCTTCTCGTAATTGCATTTTTTTTAAATTATTCCAATTAATATTTTTACAATAATAATTTACAATATTATTTCTGCTGCTTAATATTTTCTTCATGTATGGTAATACACTTAAACCCATTGCAGCTTGGAGTTCAGATATTTTACCGTTAATTCCTAATCCGTGAAAATCTAATGGCCCATTATGTCCAAAATTGTGAGAGTAAAAACATTGATGAAACAATTCAGGATCTTTAGTAAATAAGGCGCCACCCTCGCCAGTATGAAATAATTTAGTCGCATGAAAACTACAGGTACTAATATCTCCATATTCAAAAATAGATTTTCCTTTATATGTAACTCCAAAACAATGAGCTGCGTCATAAATGACCTTAAGGTTATGTTTTTTTGCTATAGCTTCAATTGCTTCAATATTACAAGGATTACCAAAAACATGGGTAGCCAAAATACAGGTAGTTTTATCTGTAATAGCTGCTTCTATTTTGGTTTCATCTATTGTTAAATAATTTGGATGGATATCTACAAAAACCGGACTGCAGTTTTCCCATACGATAGCAGCAGTAGTAGCCACATAACTAAAAGGCGTAGTAATGATTTCACCTCCTTTACCAAGTAATTTCAAAGCGATTTGAAGAGGTATAGTACCGTTATTCATCACAATCATTTTAGTTTGTTGCAATGCTAAGTATTCGGTGAGCTTTTCTTCTAATTCTAGAAGTAACGACCCTCTATTGGTTAACCATTGATTGTCCCATATACGCTGAACTTGTTTTTGGTAATCTTTTATAGGAGGAAAGAAAGTCTTTGTAACATTAATCATTTCTAATTTTTTTTATATAGTTTACCAACATATTCAATGGTGTTGGATATAATAACTTGTATAATGTAATGTAAATTATCATTCCTAAAAAACCTGCAACTAAAATTTGTGTTAAAAAAGAATTAATAATACTAAACATTAATATTAAATACATTGAAAGACTTGTTATTAAACTAATTAATAGTATCGGAAACATATTAGTAATTTGATCTTTAAAGCTATATCCAAATATTTTACCACTGTAATAGGTGTTTATATATAACGCAACATATGATGAACAAACACTACTCCATAACAAACCATATATACCAAACTGTATTCCTATAAAAACACTTATACTGATTAGTATAACCTTGAATATTTCAAGTTTTAAAAATAAATCACTTCTTCCAAAAACTTTTAATAAATTAATGTTAAATGCATGTATCGGATAAAAAATACCTGAAAGGCATAAAATTTGAAAAAAAGGGACAGCATCTAACCATTTTTGACCTAATACAACAAAAAATAAAGGCTTCGCTAATGCTGCAGCTCCTAACATAATTGGAGCAATTATAAAAAATGTTATTATAAGTATATTTTTAGAAACATCTGAGACCTTAGTCCGATCATCCTGTATTGAAGAAATTAGTGGAAATGAAACTCTATCAATTATACCTGTTAATGTTTGAACGGGTAAATCATTAAACAAACGAGCTCTATCAAAAAAACCTAACGTTTGTACTGGAAAAGCCTTACCTATTATAACATTATAAATATTACTAAAAAATGCATTTAAAATACCTGATATAGTAAGTTTATAACCAAATTTGAAATGTGATTTAGCAATAGATGGAGAATAATAAAATTTTGGCCTCCAATTTGAAGAAAACCACAATAAAATAGTAGTAATTAATTGTATTAATAAATACATTATTACTAATGACCAAACACCTAAGCCTTTATAAGCGCAAATTACGCCAACAAATGACCCTATGATAGTGCCTGGCAGATTCAATTTCATAATACTTTTAAACCTTAATTCTTTTGTAATAATTGCTAATTGAACCGATGAAAAAGCTGATATAATAAAAACTAAACCATAAACACGAATAACGTCTATTAATATTTTTTGATTAAAAAAGTCTGCAATTAAAGGAGAAGAAATGAACGTAATACTATAAACAAGAATACCTATTAAAATATTTAAAAAAAACACAGTTGAATAGTCTTTATCGTTAGTGTTTTTTGTTCGAATTAAAGATGAAGACATACCGCTATCGACTAACGATAAACCAATCGCTAAAAAAATACTAGTCATCCCAAAAATACCTATTTTTTCGGGACCAAGAATTCTTGCCATAAGAATTGAAGCAAATATAGAAACTCCTTTCAAAACAAATGTTTCAATAAAAGTCCATAAAAAACCAGAAGCAAGTGATTTTGTTAAATTCATGAAAAAATATTCAAATATTATTTAATTGTTAATATTATTAGATTTATACCAATCAAATACAATTTGAATACCTTTATCAAAATCAAATTCTGGTTGATACCCTAAAAATTTATTGATTTTCTTTAAACTTGCTTTGGAATGACGAACATCTCCTTTTCTCTCAGGAACATATTTAGCTATGATTTTATTATCACTTAACTTTTGGAGAAATTGAATCATTTTATTTAATGAAATCTGATCACCGCATGCGACATTAAATACTTCATGATTATCTAACCCATCAAAAAACAGGGATTTAATATTAGCTTGTATCACATTCTCAATAAATGTAAAATCTCTACTAGTCTCTCCGTCTCCGTTAACTGTAGGTGATGTACCGTCAATAAAATGCTTACAAAAAATTGGAATTACAGCAGCATAAGGGTTATTTGGATTCTGTTTTGGACCAAAAACATTAAAATAGCGTAAACCTATCGTATGAAAATTATAGACTTTGCTGAAAACATCAGCATATAATTCATTTACTAATTTAGTTACTGCATACGGTGATAAAGGACTCCCTTCATTTCCTTCAATTTTAGGTAATTCAGAACTATCACCATAAGTGCTAGACGATGCAGCATATATCATTCTAACTAATGAATCGGATTCTTTAGCTGCAACCAACATATTTAAAAAACCATTTATATTAACGTTATTAGAAAGAATTGGATCATTAATTGATCTAGGAACAGAACCTAAAGCCGCCTGATGAGAAATAAAATCTATCCCATTTACCGCTTTTTTGCAGGTTTCTAAGTCACAAATATCACCTTTAATAAATTCAAAATTTGGCAGTCCAATAAAATCTTTAATATTTTCAAAATAACCATTGGAAAGGTTATCCAGTACTCTAACATGACCCGCGTTATAACTTAATAAATATTCTACAAGATTGGAACCAATAAAGCCTGCACCACCAGTAATAAGGAAAGAATATTTTGATATATCAATATTATGATATGGTTTTTTGTAAAGTTGTTCGTTAAACATATTTTATAATCTTGAATCTATTATTTCTTTTGGAAGTATTCCTTTGACATCATAAACTACTCCATTTGGAGCTAATGATCGTACGTCTAATTCTAAAAACTCATTATGAGCAACAGCTAAAATTACGGCTGCAAAATGATCTTCAGGTAAATTATTCAAAACATCAATATCGAATTCACGTTTTATTTCCATTGGGTTTACCCAAGGATCATATACATCAACTTTAATTTCAAAATTTATTAATTCTCTATAAATATCAATTACACGAGTATTACGAATATCTGGGCAGTCCTCTTTGAATGTAAAACCTAGTAATAATACTTTTGACCCTATGACTTTAAGATCTTTGCGCATCATCAGTTTTACAACTTCAGTAGCAACATACTTACCCATTGAGTCATTAAGTCTTCTTCCTGCCAAAATGATTTCAGGGTGGTAACCAACTTCTTGTGCTTTTTGAGCCAAATAATAAGGGTCAACCCCTATGCAATGACCGCCAACCAAACCTGGTTTGAATTTTAAAAAATTCCATTTAGTACCTGCAGCTTCTAATACCTCATTGGTATCAATCCCTATCAAATTGAATATTTTACTTAATTCATTGACAAAGGCAATATTTATATCTCTTTGTGAATTTTCAATAACTTTAGCTGCTTCTGCTACTTTTATACTTGAGGCTTTATATGTTCCCGCTACGATTACTGATTTATATAATTCATCAATAATTGTTGCAATTTCAGGAGTGGAACCACTAGTCACTTTTAAAATTTTAGTAACTGTGTGCTCTTTGTCACCAGGATTAATTCGTTCAGGTGAATAACCGCAAAAGAAATCTATATTATATTTTAATCCACTAACTTGTTCAAGAACAGGAACCATTTCATCCTCAGTTACACCTGGATAAACAGTTGATTCATAAATCACAATATCTCCCTTGTTTAAGAACTTAGCAATTGTTTCACTTGCTTTGACCATCGGTGTTAAAACAGGTCTATTATGTTTATCTGTTGGAGTTGGCACTGTGATAATATAGATATTACATTCCTTAAGCATATTCATATCTGAAGTAATGAATAATCCTAAACTTTTCGAATTATCTTTATCTAATACACTATTTAATTGTGTGTCATTTACCTCAAGTGTAGCATCGTGTCCTAATACTAATTCACTAACTCGTTGTTTATTAATATCGAAGCCAATTACTTTGAATTTTTCAGCAAATGCAACTGCCAAGGGCAAACCAACGTAACCTAAGCCAATGACTCCAATATTTGTATTTTTAAAACTCATATATTATAAATAAAAGTGAAAGAATTAGTTTAATTAAATGTTTATTCAACTACTGAAATGTTAATCATTATTTCATCTAGATATAAACTCTTTGGGTAATTTACTATACTCAGATGGCGGCAATTTTTTAAAATAGTCTAATGTTTTTTGCAAACCCTCAGCCCGATCTACTTTTGGAACCCATCCCAAAATAGATTTTGCTTTTGTAATATCTGGTCGTCTTTGTTTTGGATCATCAATTGGCAAAGCTTTGTATACAATCTTCATTGAAGAGCCAGTTAACTTCAGAACCTCTTCTGCAAAATTCTTTAAACTAATTTCATCAGGGTTACCAATATTTACTGGCTGTGTATAATCGCTTAGCAACAATTTGTAGATACCGTCTATTAAATCATCTACATAGCAAAAACTTCTTGTTTGTGATCCATCACCAAACACTGTAATTTCTTCGCCTCTTAAAACCTGACCAATAAATGCAGGTAATGCACGCCCATCATTCAAGCGCATTCTAGGTCCATAGGTGTTAAATATTCTAACTATTCTTGTTTCTAAACCGTGAAAGGTATGGTATGCCATTGTAATGGCTTCTTGAAAACGTTTTGCTTCGTCATAAACACTTCTTGGTCCCACTGGGTTTACATTTCCCCAATACTCCTCAGTTTGAGGATGTACTGTAGGGTCTCCGTACACTTCAGATGTTGATGCTATCAAAAATCTTGCTTTTTTTTCTTTGGCCAAACCTAGTAAATTGTGTGTCCCAAGAGAACCCACTTTTAATGTTTGGATTGGTATTTTTAAATAATCAATTGGACTTGCTGGAGAAGCAAAGTGTAAAATATAATCCAATTGACCACTTACATGAACATAATTAGACACATCATGATTATAAAACTCAAATTGTTGTAAAGGGAAAAGATGTTCAATATTTTTAATATCTCCTGTAATCAAATTATCCATTCCTACCACTTGGTAACCTTCTGCAATAAAGCGATCACATAAATGAGACCCTAAAAATCCTGCTGCTCCCGTAATTAATATTCTTTTATTCATTTTATTATTTTATACCAATTCCATAATGTTCAAATCCTAATTCATTCAATTCTTTGGTGTCATAGATATTTCTTCCATCAAATACTATAGGATTGAGCAATGTCTTTTTGATTTTTTCAAAATTAGGAGCTCTAAAATCAGCCCATTCAGTAACTATTAATAAGGCATCTGAATTTTCTAAAGCCTCATACTCGGTTTTGGAATATTCAATTATATCTCCAATACTATGTTTGGTCTCTGGCATTGCTATTGGATCAAATGCTTTTACTTTGCCACCAGCTTTTAAAATTTTATCGATAATCACTAATGATGGTGCTTCACGCATATCATCAGTGTTAGGTTTAAATGACAATCCCCAAATAGCAAAAGTTTTTTCTGCAATATTTCCTTGAAAACGATTCATCAATTTCTCAAATAACACTGACTTTTGTTTTTCATTTACTGCTTCAACAGCTTCCAAAATTTGCATTTGGTAGCCACTAGCTGCTGCCGTTTTAATTAACGCTTTTACATCTTTAGGAAAACAGGATCCTCCATATCCAATTCCAGGATAAATAAATTTATTACCTATTCTGGCATCGCTTCCTATCCCCTTTCGGACCATATTAACATCCGCCCCAACTATTTCACATAAATTAGCAATATCATTCATAAAACTAATTTTGGTAGCCAGCATACTATTGGCAGCATATTTAGTCATTTCAGCACTTGGTACATCCATAAAAATAATAGGGTGACCATTTAACAAGAAAGGTTTGTATAATTTTCGCATCACTTCTTCTGCTTTCGCGGAAGATACTCCAACTACAATACGATCAGGTTTTAAAAAATCATCAATAGCTGCTCCCTCTTTTAAGAATTCGGGATTAGAGGCTACATCAAATGTAATATATAATTGTCTTTTTTCTAATTCTTGTTGTATCGCCGATTGTACTTTTTCAGCAGTTCCTACTGGAACCGTACTTTTAGTAACAATAACCCCATAACTATTCATGTGTTGTCCAATTTCTTGAGCTACACCAATAACGTATTTTAAATCCGCACTTCCATCTTCACCCGGAGGCGTGCCTACAGCAATAAATGCGACATCAGCACCTTTAATACTTTCGGCTAAAGAGGTAGAAAATTGTAATCTGCCTTTTGAGACATTTTTTGATACCAAAGTTTCTAAACCAGGTTCAAAAATGGGGATGATACCGTTGTTTAAATTTTCAATCTTTTTCTTGTCAATATCAACGCAAATAACCTCAATTCCTACTTCAGCAAAACAAGTTCCAGTAACTAATCCTACATAACCTGTTCCTACGACTACTATTTTCACTTAAATCTTATTGTTTAATTATATTTAGATTTTTGAATAAAAATCCTGAATTAATTTCTAATATCTATAATACTCTGGTTTGAAAGGTCCTTGAACCTCCACACCAATATAAGTTGCTTGCTCTGGACGTAATGTCTCTAATTCTACACCCAATTTAGCCAAGTGTAAAGCCGCTACTTTTTCATCCAAATGTTTTGGTAACATGTACACTTCATTTTTGTAGTTAGCACTGTTTTTCCATAATTCGATT
>CANHPI010000031.1 GCA_947462425.1 Bacteroidota bacterium | reverse complement strand
TTGGTGTACTCCATTATTTAAATAATATAGCGTATCTCTTGTTTTATTAAAGCATAACCTATTTGGATTTTCTCCAGCATTAAAATTTAAACTTAGTTCAATTTGTAATGTAATTGGATTAATTCTCACTAATTTTCCAACTTGTGCTGCTGCAGAATTTCCGCTAGTTAAAACCCATATTTTAGAGTTTTTATCAATAGCAATACTTGAGCCACCTTTACCAACATTAATACTATCCGTAATTACATCATTTGTTGTATTAACAACATAGCAGTAGTTTGAATTATCATTTGTGATAAATGCTTTATTGTATATAAGTGCCATTTCCTGAGTTCCTTTCATACAAGTTATTGAGCCGGAAATTGTGTTATTATTTAAATCTATTATCTGAATTGAATTAGCATATAAATCACTTACATAAGCCTTGCTATACGTTATTGGTAATAAATACCGTGGCGAATTAAATCCGCTGATTGTAGCTTTTTTAATAAAGTCGGTTGGATTAATAACTACTATTTTATTTGAATTATTGACAACAACATAATAATTGTTATTAAACTTTGTAATGCTTTGAACAACATTTCCTAAGTAGGCATTGTTTTGTTGGTGGTAAATATCAGTAACCACATCATTACTTTCGCTATCATATAATGAAATTGAGCCATTACCGGTTGGATAAAGCCCTTCATTAATAATTAACACTTTATTATCTGAATTTATTGAAACCGCTGTTTTTATGGGATCCTGAGGTTTATCTTTTACACAAGAATTTAGTAAAAACACTATAGTTATGCAGTAAAATAATTTCATATTTGTAGTTACTTTTTTATTTTCTAATGTAAATTTCTATTATAATTTAATAAACTTTATTTTTATAGAAGAATGTTCATTTCTAATTTCTATAAAATAAATTCCAGATTCAAAAGTTTCAGTATCTAATTTTAGATTATTTTTTCCAGTTAATAGTTGAGTTTGTATGTTTTTTATTTCTTTTCCAGTAAGGTCAAATATGCTTATGTTTATTTCAGCTTCATGTTTAGCCTCATAATTTAAAAATATACTTTGGTTGGTTGGATTTGGAAATAGTGATAAATTGGTAACGTTTGTTAATTCATTAATTCCAACGGTGCTTATTGTTACAAAATTATCCATTGAAAAAAAGCCTGGAGTGTTCATAAATCCAAATGAGTTGTCACTAGATTTCATTTCAAAACGAATACTATCAACCTGTCCTAAAGAAATACAGTTTACGAATTGCCAATTTTTAATAACGTAATCATTTACCGTTCCAGTAGCTCTATAATCTGCTAAATAGCACTCAACACTATCCGTTAACATATTGCCACCGCGATAACCTCTAACTAAAACTTTAAACCAATCAGGATATTGACCTTGAGGAATACTTGTTCCTGATCCGGTGCCAGTTGTATCTCCAAATCTTCTGGAAAACATATTACCACTTTTAATTACTTTCCAAGCATAAGTTGTATTTGTAATGTAAAAACCACTAACGGCAGTTGTATTATTTGAAAATGTAACTAAGGCTCCGCTTTGCGTTGTAGCATAATTATTTCCACTAAATGCAATGCCAGGAATACAGCCATATAAATTTGCGTAAGTACCATTAACGGTATCATTCACATTAGTGTATGCTGTTCCTGATTCCCATCCATTCCATATACTATTCCAACCATATTGAAATGTATTTCCACCAGTGCCAAAATCCGAACCAGCATTATTTTGATAATATGAATTTGGAGATAACGAGTAGGTATCAAATGTTTCTATAGTTTGAGCTTGTGTTATTAAGTTTGATAAAAGGCTTACAGCCAAAGTTAATTTTGTAAGTTTTTTTTTCATTTTTTTGTTATTATTTATTCAGTTAATATTCCAATTGTTTTTTTGGTAGGGTTGTCGCTTTTTTAATTTTATGATAATTTATACTTAGTCCAATTTCATAGTTTCTTAATGGCATTGGTCTGTTTAAAACAATAGTGTAATTTTTATTAAATAAATTATTTACAGAACAAAACCATTCCATAGTGATGGTATTAAATGAAAATGGATACGAGCATTTAATATTTGCTATATAATATGGATTGAGCCAATTTGTATTATCAGTTGAAGTAAATCTATAACCTGTATAAGTATTATTAAAAATGAAATGGAGTTTTTGATAGCTCATTGATATAGAGCCTTGTCCGGAGTAGCGTGGCGTATATATTAATTGTCTTCCAAACGAATTATCGTTTTCATTTTGTGTTTTTTCATTAGTTGATAAAACATAGGATGTATTTAAAACTAACTTTATCTGAAACTCTTTATTAATATATTTTAATTCCGTTATTGTTTCAATACCTCTGCTGTGTACTTCTGCAATATTTTTTGGACTCCAATATGTATTTTCGGTTGGAAGCCAAATTATCCAATTGGTTGTACGTCTGTTAAAATAGGTTGCTTCTATTAATAAACTAAAATTATTTTTTTTATACTTTAATTCAATTCCACCATCAATTTCATAACTCTCTTCAGGTTTAAGATTTCTATTCCCACCAGGGTTCCAGTATAAATCATTTAATGTTGGTTGTCGGTATGATTTGTTAGCGTTTATTTTGGTTGCAATTAAATTTGTTAATTGATAATGAATTCCTGTAGTTCCTGTCAAAGGTATTATAGTTTGGTTAGTAATTTCTTTTCTAATAGCTAGATTGTAATTGAATTTAGATTTTAATAAATTTATTTTATAGGCAGCAAAAAACGCAAACTTATTTAGTTGTTGCGCTGAGTAATAATTTTCTGCATCAGATCTATAACTTGTGAAATTTATACCTAAATTAAATGTATGATTTTTATAATTGTAAATATTATCGCTTTCTGCGATTATTGTTTTTACTGCACTTTTGCTAAATATGTTAGCAATGCTGTCACTATAATTTAGTTTATCATTAAAATATCCTAAACGTAAAGTAGAGTTAAGTTTTCGTTTGGTGTAATTCCAATCTGCACTTAATTTTAAATTTTCATCAAACTGATTTTGTTTGCTTATAGAATTTGAAAACGATGGTAAATTTCTATCCATTACATTATACCATAATCGTAAATTTATTTTTTGAAATGGAGTAGCTAAATAAGAAAGCTCTTGCATTAGTCCTTTACTAATATAGTTAGCATGTGTTATTTGTTTAGTTGAATTTTCCTTATCTGTTGTATCTTTATAATTGTAATTGTTTTCTGAAGCAGTATAATATATTTTAGTGTTAGATATTATTTTTTTATAACTCAATAAAATACTACTCATTAATTTTGAAGTTCCAAAACTTCCAATGTTCATTTGAAGTTTTGTTTTAAAGCCTTGGTTAAATAAAGTTTTATTATTTAAATGTATACTTCCTCCAATAGCACCGCTCCCCCACATAGCACTTCCACCTCCATATTCTAATGAAACATTATCAAAAAATAAAGTAGGTATGATGCTTAAATCTGTTTGGCCTAGCATCGCATTTTGAATATTTAACCCATTCCATAATAAGGCGGTGTGATTTGCGTTTCCACCCCGCATGCTTGTTGTTGCTATATTTGAGTTTCCATAAGATTTAACGTGAATAGCAGATTGATTTGATATTAAATCTGAAAGATTAGTGGTAGAATATAAAGCTATGGTTAAACTATCAATACTTATATTTTTTTTTGAATTGCCTAATTGTTTTAGTTTTGTATGAATAATATCAACTTCGGGTAATTTATGAATCGTTGTATCTCTATTTTGAGATTGTAAATTTTGAGTTAACTGAAAACATGTGATGAGGCAAATTAGCCTTTTTAAAATGGGAGTATGGTATGTTATTAAACAGTTCACGTTTTAAATTATCCAAATATTACTTTAGGGAAAAAACATAAAAACAGCAAATTGCCGAAACAAACTGTTTTTGTTAGCTTTTGTTTCCCCGAAAGCTTCAAAATGCATATTGGCAGGTCTTCTGACTCGTCTTGGTTTTTAAAGCCTTCCCGAAAAAATATCAGTGGCAAATTTTTAAAAACTTTTTTAAAGACTTACAGCAGCGGGCACTGTTCATGAATTTCACATGATTCCCTTTTAATTTTATGATATCTTTATATATCTAAAAACCAAATTGCAACACAAATGTAATCATATTAAACTAATAAAAAAACGCACATTAATAGTAATGTGCGTTTTTTATTTTGATATTACTTTTAAATTATGTACCAGCAAGCATTGTCCAATTTATATTGTCAGGATGTTCTTCTGGCTTAATACTTAACACTGGTACTTTTGAATGATGTATTACTTGTAAAGCGTATGGACCTAAAAAGAATCCACTTAACTCCGCATCTTGATCGGTCATAATTGAAATCAAATCACCACCATTTTTTTCACAATAATTTACAGTGGCTACAGCTCTATTTACTACATTTTCTAGTAACTCCGTGGTGCATACAACACCTTTATTTTTTGCGGCAACTTCTACTTGGTTTAACATTACTTCCATAGCTGGTTTTTTACTTTCTTCATCATCAGCTAATAATCCAATTGCATATACTTGAGCAGTAAATTGTTTGGCTAATTCTAAAGTTAAAACTACTTTTTGTCTTGTATGTTCGGAAGTATCTATTGGTAAGATAATTTTATGATAACCAAGATTTGTGGAGTGCTCGCTCATTGATAAAACTGGGCAAGGACTTTTTGTGATTACTTTTAAGGTATTGCTGCCAATAATTAAATCTTCCCAAGAACTATAACCATGTGTGCCCATTACAATTAAACTAGCCTTAATTTCGTTAGCAATTTTTATAATTTCTGTTGTTGGATTTCCGGAATCCACAATTGTAGTTACGTTAACACCATAAGTAGTTTTAATTTCGGTGGCAAGTTCCTCTAATTTGTTTTGAACAGCCTCTGATGCTTTTTCAATAGTATCAATGGTAATACTTGGAGTGAAAACATTAAATTTTTCCCAGTGTTTTGTAATGATATGTACTAAAAAAACTTCACCTTTTGTGTACTGCGCTAAAAATGCACCATGTTTTATAGCTAATAAAGATGTTTCAGAAAAATCAGTAGTGATAATGATTTTGTTTGTGTCTAAGTGTATCATAAATATTTTTAATTATTGTATTGATTATGGTAAAGGTACTATTTATAAAATTTAAATATGTTTAATAGTAATAAAATTACAGATGATAAATGTTATGTTAATTTATGATTTTTATTAGCATTTAATGACTAATGTTTGCTACATCCTTTGGGTTGTGCTTGTGTTTAAATAGTGCTGCAAAAAATATGGCAATAACGAGCGAGTAAATAGCAAATGTCAGCCATATGTTGTGCCAATCTTTTCCTGTGTTTGTTGTAAAAAAGTGATCAATAATATAACCACTTGAAACGCTACCAAAAACTGCACCAAAACCATTTGTCATCATCATAAAAAGTCCTTGGGCTGATGATCGAATTGTTGAATCGGTTGAGGTTTCAACAAAAAGTGATCCTGAAATGTTGAAAAAATCAAATGCCATTCCGTATACAATACAAGAGGTAATAATCATCCATAATCCATCTGCTGGGTTTCCAAACGCAAATAATCCAAAACGTAAAACCCAGGCAATCATACTAATAAGCATTACTTGTTTGATGCCGAATTTTTTTAAGAAAAATGGAATCGCTAAAATAAATAATGTTTCAGAGATTTGAGAAATGGACATAATAATAGTGGAATATTTTACAACAAAAGAATCAGCGTACTGCGGCTGCAATTTAAAATCATCTAAATAAACATCACCATAAGCATTTGTAAGTTGTAATGCTGCCCCTAAAAACATACTAAAAATAAAAAATAGTGCTAATTTATAGTTAGCAAAAAGTTTAAATGAACTTAATCCGATTAAATCAACAAACGATTTATTTTTTTCAGTGGTATGCTGTGGTTTGCATTTCGGCAAAGAAAAAGAATAAAGTCCCAATCCAATAGCGGCAATTGCTGCAATATAAAATTGATTTTCTGAAGCCTTGTTGCCGGTTAAATTTGTTAGCCACATGGCAGCAATAAAGCCTATAGTTCCCCAAACTCTTATAGGTGGGAAATTTTTTACGACATCAAAATTATTGCTTTTTAAAACATTATAAGCAACTGAATTGGATAATGCAATTGTTGGCATATAAAAAATCATGGCTAATAAAATAACCCAAAAAAAACTTGATGGATTATCTATTTGAGGAACATAAAGTAATGTTAGTCCGCCAAGTATGTGTAATATCCCGTATAGTTTTTCAGCATTCAACCATCTGTCTGCTATTATACCGCATAAAGTAGGCATAAAAATAGAAGCGATGCCCATCGTTGAAAATATTGCGCCAAATTGAGTGCCATCCCATTGTTTGGTTCCAAACCAATAATTAGCTACGGTAATTAACCAAGCTCCCCAAACAAAAAATTGTAAAAAATTCATTACAATTAAACGCATTTTTAAATTCATAACCGGTGTTTTAATTATTTAATGAGCAAGATATAAAAAAAGATTTAAAAATGTAACTAAAACTTTTTTTGGTGTTATAAATGTAAAATCTAGAAATCATGAAAACGAAACTATTCAATTTAGCTGTAATTTTTTGTATTTGCGCTAGTTTAAAATTAGAAAGCAAAACACGTGTATCACTTCAAAATGCATTTGATAAAAAATACATTAAAGCAAAAGCTGTTTGCAAAGGAGGTTTACAGTTAGATTATTCAGTTTCTAATTTAATAAAAGATTCTTTAATAATTATTATCCCTGCCGGATGGCGATTTAATTCTGACGCGGGAAAAAATGATTATCAAGATATTTTAGTAGCTCATGAAGAATTTTTAACCTTAAAACCCAAAGAAACTAAGAAATTTGATATTAAAGGTTATTGCTGCGAGGCCACAAAAGGCGGACCGATACAAGGTGCACCATACACTTTAGGAAGAATGGCAGATAGCAGTTTAGTTAGTTTAGCACAATATTTAAATACCCATAAAATAGATGCTAATACTGAACAATATAGCGTTTGGGCTATTAGTGACGGAAAGGCAACAGCTAATATTACGAGTAATAACGATTCGATTGCGGCATTGTTACGAACTTTTGTTGCAGGTGTTAAAGGTGAACCTTTACCTTGGTACACATTATTAAAACGAGTGAAAATTACCAATATGGGAGATGTGCAAGACCATCCTATTAAATTTAAAGCAAATATTAATTATGGGATATCACAAACTTGCTATTCGTATTGTTATATCGTAGATAAAAATGGAAATAAGGTTTCCGAAATTTTTGGTCGGTGGCTTCATCCAGAAAACATAGACTACAAAGCTAATTTTAATGTATGTAATTTAAAAAAGGGCGAATACACGTTAGTGCTAGAAAGTAACGATGCTCACTTATTTGAAAAAAAGTTTACAATTTAATATTTAAAGTTTTGATTTATAGATAATTAAGATAATAATAAGTTTTGTTTGTTTTTTGACTTAATCATTAGTATAATTCAATTAATTTTTTACTTTTGCACAAAATAAAAATAAACTATATGTATTGGACATTAGAATTAGCATCGTGGTTGGAAGATGCGCCTTGGCCGGCAACTAAGGATGAATTAATTGATTTTGCTATTAGATCTGGTGCGCCAATGGAAGTAATAGAAAATTTACAAGAAATGGAAGACGAAGGCGAAGCTTACGAAACCATTGAAGAAATTTGGCCTGATTACCCAACCAAAGATGATTTCTTTTTTAACGAAGACGAATACTAACAAAAAAAGAATCCGCTAATTAGCGGATTCTTTTTTTTATTTAATCATTTAATTCTAATGAATTTGCTTTTCCAGCAGCTTTCATTTCCTTATGTTTAGCTTTTAGTTTTGCATTTTGCTCAGGTGTTAAAATTGCTTTTGTTTGATCACGAAAAGTTTTTCTTTCAGCAGCTATTTCTGTTTTTACAAGTTCTTTTTTATCAGGTTGACCTTTGTATTTAGTTTTAATACCTTCTATTTTGTTCAATCTTTCCAAGGCTAATCCGTAAATTTTTGTTTTTTGTTCTTCGGATAAAGTAACTTCGCCATTAATTTTATCAACGTTTTTTTGTGCACGTTGCTCTAATGTTAATTTTTGCTCACCTTTTCTCACTGCTGATTTTGAAGGCTTTGCATTGTTTTCTTGCGCGATGGCAGAGCTTGTGATTGTAAAAAGACAAGCCGCTAATAAAATTATTTTTTTCATGATTTATTATTTTATTTATTTGATTGTGAAAAATGCTTAAAGTTTAATCAGTTCCTACAAAAATATGAAATTATTATTGAAGCTTTGGAATCATTCTTATAGTTCCCATATCAACTGGTTTTTGCCTGCAGTTTTAGTTTGATGTAATTCGTTTCAATTTATGTATTTAAACTTAAATCTCTTATTAGTAATTAATATATCTATAAATTGAGCAGTAATAATGAAATTGCCTGACGCAATAATTGAATTAGTAAAATATTAGATGAATTTTTAATTATAAGTTAAAATATATAAAATGGTTTTTATTTTCATCACCATTTTTTTATCATAGGATTATTTTTTGTAAGTTTATAAATGTTCACAAATCTGAGGATTTTGACCTATTTTAGTTATAATTAGTTAGCTTAAACTAATTTATTACCGTTAAATAAACAATTAATTGCTAATATTATTTGTTTTATACCTTATTTGCTACTATATTTGCAACCCAAATTAAAAATTAATAAAATCGTATAATGTTAATAGTAGCAGTAAAAGAAGGTGAAAGCATCGAAAAAGCTTTAAAAAAGTTTAAAAAGAAATTCGAAAAAACAGGAGTTGTAAAACAATTACGTTCTCGTAAAAATTTCGAAAAACCATCTATCACAAATAGACAAACTCACATTAAGGCTGTTTATAAGCAAAAAATGCAATTGGGTTTAGCTGCTGAGTAGTTTTACTTTTTTTGCAAAATTTATATATTAACCTAAGGTTATTGCGTTTTTTTAAATTAAATTCGTATTAACCTTAGGTTTTTTATGTTCAACAAGCAACTAAATTCTTTTTTCGATTATCTAACGTATGAAAAAAAGTATTCTACGCATACGATAACTTCCTACAAAAATGATTTATTTCAGTTTATTTTATTTATAAATCCTTCAGAGGAAGAATTTTCAATTTCTGAAATTAATTATCAGCATATTAGAGCATGGGTAACTAATCTTATTAAGCATAAGATTGCAGCACGAAGTGTCAATCGCAAATTATCCTCATTAAAATCTTTTTTTAAATATCTACAACGTCAACAAATTATTGAAATAAATCCCTTGTCTAAAATTTCGGGACCAAAAACACCTAAGCGGCTTCCTGTTTTTGTTGATGAACAGCAAATGGAAAATCTTTTTTTGGATGTTGTGTTTGAAGAAGGTTTTAATGGACAACGAGACCGGTTAATTTTAGATTTATTATATCAAACTGGCATAAGAAGATCAGAATTAACACATTTAAAAGAAACGGATGTTGATTTATTTAATTCTACTATTAAAGTTTTAGGTAAAAGAAATAAAGAACGCCTTATTCCAATTTCTTTAGAACTAAAACGTAACCTTGATGACTATTTAAGCGTAAAACAAGCATTAAATATATCAAACATTATGTTGTTGGTTACCGAGAAAGGAAATGCAATAAGCGAACAAGCGGTATATAAATCTGTAAAGAACTACCTATCTCAAGTAACAACAATTCAAAAGAAAAGCCCACATGTTTTACGTCACACTTTTGCCACTCATCTTTTAAATAATGGTGCAGATATTAATGCAGTTAAAGATTTATTAGGGCACGCCAATTTAAGTGCTACACAAGTTTACACACATAACACAATAGATAAATTAAAAAAATCATACAAACAGGCACATCCTAGAGGAGATTAAATATTGCAATTAATAAGTATAAACTAAAAAACACAAAAAAGGAGGATTTATTATGACAATTAACATTCAATCATTGCATTTTGATGCAGACAAAAAATTAATTGATTTCGCTAACGAAAAAATGAATAAACTTAAAATCTATCACGATGGTTTAATAAACGGAGAAGTAATTATGCGATTAGACAAATCATCTAATAGTGAAAATAAGGTAGCCGAGATAAAAATATTAGCAAAAGGACAAGAATTGTTTTCTAAAAAACAATCAGCCTCATTTGAAGAATCTATTGATTTAGCTTGCGAGGCGTTAAAATCACAAATTAAAAAGCATAAAGAAAAACAAGCTGGTGCAAATATAAAGATAGATGATTTATAAACTATAATATTAAATTTTTAAAAGGAGTTAAATATATTTTAACTCCTTTTTTTATTCTTTAAATCCTAAAACTTTAAGCAAATCATTTCAATGCTATTTTAAATCGCTGTAAAATTTAACTGCCTTTAAAAAGTGCGCACATACAATATTCTTTTTGTATATGCCTACGGAAGTATCTTTAAATTCAGCCATTAACCGCATCTTAGCTCTCTTTTTTAACGTTGAAGGTAACAGGGTGTAAAACGAGAAGTGTGATTTTATTACAGCTATAAAATGAGAGCCACTTCCTTCAAACAAAAATTTAAAAGCAGCCACAGCATCCAAAATCATTCGATAAAGAATTTTGAAAAATAAAAAACGAGGTGCTGCATTTTTTGTGAGTGTAACTAAATTGTTTCTGAAATTTAAAAATGTTTTTCTTGGGCTAAGTTTGTTTAAAGTTCCGCCTCCAACATGATACACAACTGATTTTGGTTCTACATATATTTTATAGCCACAGTTTTTCATTCGCCAACAAACATCAATTTCTTCCATGTGAGCAAAATAATCATTATCAAATCCACCCACTTTCCAAAAAGCTTTTGACCTAACAAACATACAAGCACCTGTCGCCCAAAATATTTCAATAGCAGTATTATATTGTCCATTATCTTCTTCTAACACATTAAACAATCTTCCTCTGCAAAATGGGTATCCATATTTATCAATAAAGCCACCAGAAGCACCGGCATATTCAAATTTATTTTTATTATAATAATCTAAAATTTTAGGTTGACAAGCCGCAATATTTTTATCCGAATCTAATAATTCAATAATAGGTTCTATCCAGTTTTGAGTAACTTCAACATCAGAATTTAATAATACATAATATTCTGCATTAACCTGTTTTAAAGCCGTATTATATCCTTTTGCAAAACCATCGTTTTCATTATTAATGATAATTTTAACTTGAGGAAAATGCGTTTTTAAAAACTGTACACTATCATCTTTTGAGTTATTATCAGCAACAATAATTTCATAGGAAGATGAATACTTTATAACGTTTGGTAAAAAATTCTCTAAAAAAGATTTTCCATTCCAATTTAAAATAACAATAGCTACTTTATTATTCAACATAAACTAGCGAGGATTGTTAAAATTTTCATCAACGTTATTTCCATAATGTTTTACAGGTTGCGTTACATCTAAATTAGTAGATGTTTGCGAGCGATCTACTAATCTGAGCCTCCACCTTTCATCATATACTTCGCCTTTTACTTCGCTATGTATTAGTTTATAACAATCATCAGATACAAGTAAATTAACAAAAATAAATTTTTTGTTTGTAAAAAAACGCTTTGTAGCCCTATCATAAATTCGGTAGTATTGCCATATTTCATAAGGATAGGTTTCTGGTTCGCTGTTAATTTGATTTCTTTGATCAGGTTTGCCATATTGTAAATATACACGACCTCTATCAGTATAATATCCTTTTTGTCTACCACACTTCATCAACGCGTTAACTTCCAATACTTGTTTGTAATACGCATACCAAATTTTTAAAGGACTAATGGTATCTGCGGATTTATTTTTCCAATAGTCAATCATATAACTTCGCATCATACCTGATTCCTTTCGTTTAAGTTGCGCTTGTTGCCATTCTCTTTCGGTAGTTGATGAAATGGGCCATAAGCACTCCACGAATTGTTTTAAAGAATCTTGACTTTGAACTGAATTAAAAAAATCTTCAATGGTTTTAATTGTACTATTTGAATCATAGGCTAGTTGAACAGCATCACTTTGACGCTGGAAGTACCATTTTTTTTGCGACTGAATTATGTTAGAAGAATCTTTTACCTCAATTACTAAATTATAATTTCCGGTAGGCAATTGCGTAATATCAAACTGTGCTAATAATGGATTTATTTTATTTGCAGTTTGTTTTTGAAAACCGGTTAATTTATTTTGTTTAATTAGTGTTTCATTATTTTCGACATAATATGAATATACAAACTTTGTATTTTTTCCAATTACAGAATCTAAATTGTATGTTTCAATGTAAAATTTAAGCGCATTTTGTGTTTTGGGAAAATAATTAATATTGTAGGGTATTAAATCAAAACCATTTTTAGTAAGAATAGTTTGTGAAGTTGATTTTGTGTAGGATTCTAAAATTTGAATGTCAGAACTAAAAACTTTTTTGTCTCTTTTTAACCAGATAGAAATTTTCTCTGAATGTGTAGTTTTTTTTTCAGGATTTCCATTATCAGTCACAATTAGTTCTAAAGTATACTGTCCATTATCCAAAAAAAACCTTTGGGTGTCAATAAATGAGGGCAAGCGCAATGTATCGTTGGTTTTTGGACTTATTAAATTGTAATTTGATACTTTTACTATTTCAGTGCCTTTTATGATTTTCCAGGCAACATTTACATTAGCTTGATAACCACCTTCAGTGGGCAAAAACTTAACTGTATTGCCCGAAATGGTTAAATAGGTTTCAACATATGGCTTTGAATTACCAGTTGTAAATACTCCGTAATTAAAAAAAACGGTAATATTTGAAAAAACAGAGCCAAAAAGGCAAACACTTAAAATAAGAAGAAAATATCGCATAGTATTGATTTACAAATTACTGGGGGAAAGCAATTTTTTTTAAAATTACTAAAAAAAATATTTTAAAAAAATTGTTGTAGAATAAAAAAAAAGGTTAATTTTGTCACCTCTGGAGAAATGGCAGAGTGGTCGATTGCGGCAGTCTTGAAAACTGTTGAACCGTGAGGTTCCTGGGGTTCGAATCCCTATTTCTCCGCTTAAAACAACTCAAAACCCCTATAAATACAGGGGTTTTGTTTTTTTGGGGTGGACACTGGGGTGAAATTTCATCTACTGCATCTCAATTTGCTTTATT
>CANHPI010000030.1 GCA_947462425.1 Bacteroidota bacterium | reverse complement strand
TATTGGTCGTTCGTTTCAAGAGGCTTTACAAAAAGCCTGTCAATCCTTAGAAATTAAACGCAACGGGTTAGGAGCTGATGGAAAAGAAAACACCAATCAAGCAGAGTTATTAGCCGGACTAGAGCGTCCGAGTTGGAACCGTTTGTTTATGATTTATGATGCTATGAAATTGGGCATCTCTATTAAAACTATTCAAAAATTAACTCGTATTGATATGTGGTTTTTGGAGCAAATTGAACAAATGCTAGCCTTAGAGAACGAAGTATCAAAATACAGATTAGAAGATATATCAAAAGATTTATTATACGAAGCAAAGCAAATGGGTTATGCTGATAGACAATTAGCTCATTTAATGCGTTGTTTGGAAAGTGAAGTGTATAATAAACGTAAGGAGTTTAATATTAATCGCGTGTTTAAAATGGTAGATACATGTGCTGCTGAATTTGAAGCTAAAACACCGTATTATTATTCGACTTTTGAAGATGAAAACGAAAGTATAAGAACGGATAAAAAGAAAGTTATCATTTTAGGATCTGGTCCAAATCGTATTGGTCAGGGAATTGAATTTGATTACAGTTGTGTGCATGGCGTTTTGGCAGCTAAAGAAATGGGATATGAAACCATTATGATTAACTGCAACCCCGAAACCGTTAGTACAGATTTTAGTACAGCTGATAAATTATATTTTGAACCTGTTTTTTGGGAACATATTTATGATATTATTTTGCACGAAAAACCAGAAGGTGTTATTGTACAATTAGGCGGGCAAACGGCTTTAAAATTAGCAGAGAAGTTAGAGCGTTACGGAATTAAAATCATAGGCACAGATTTTAAATCCTTAGATTTGGCAGAAGATAGAGGAAGATTTTCTAATTTGCTAAAAGAAAATAATATTCCATATCCAAAATTTGGTGTCATTAAAGATGCCGAAGAAGCCATTACTTTATCTAAAGAATTAGGTTTCCCTTTATTGGTGCGTCCTAGTTATGTGTTGGGTGGCCAAAGCATGAAGATTGTTATTAACGAAGAAGAATTAGAACAACATGTGGTAAAATTATTACATGACTTGCCCGGTAATCAGGTGTTATTAGATCATTTTTTACAAAATGCCATTGAAGCAGAATCTGATTCTATTTGTGATGGAAAAGATGTTTACATAGTTGGCGTAATGGAACACATTGAACCAGCAGGAATTCATAGTGGCGATAGTTATGCTGTGCTGCCAACGTTCGATTTATCTGAAAATGTTTTACAGCAAATAGAACAACATACAAAAACAATTGCCGTTGCATTAAAAACAGTTGGTTTATTAAATATTCAATTTGCCGTAAAGGATGAAGTAGTATATATTATTGAAGCAAACCCAAGAGCCTCTCGTACCGTTCCTTTTATTGCTAAGGCCTACGATGAACCTTATGTAAATTATGCAACTAAAGTAATGCTAGGCGCCAAGGTAAAAGACTTTAATTTTCAACCAAAGAAAAAAGGATATGCCATTAAAATACCTGTATTTAGTTATGAGAAATTCCCTGAAATTCAAAAAGAACTAGGGCCTGAAATGAAGAGTACAGGCGAAGCTATTTATTTTATTGATGATTTGTATGATGAGTATTTTCAAAACATATACAGTGAGAGGAATCTATATTTAAGTAAATAAAAATTAGTCCTGACAATAAAAGTCAGGTTTTTTTTATGACTTATAGTTTGATTTTAGTTTTTTAGTCGTGTCCGCCAAAAGCGGCCAGGCTTTCGTTTCAATCTTTTTGTAAAGGAGGCACAAAAAGGATTTGCACGTCAATCCTTCACGCAGGTTTATTGTCATCGCGAGGAACGAAGCAATCTCAAACGCAATTTTACTATATATGATGCTTCATAAAGGAACGTTCGCAATATGATGCATGAGCAATTGTAGTGCAAATCCTTTTGCCTGTCTCTTGCAAAAGATTGCAACGAAAAGTGCGACCCGCTGCCTCTTTGCGGGGCATGCCCAAAAAATAATAATTACATCTTTTATTTACTTGCCTAATACCACAATTTAGGGCACAAAAAAAGGGTAAGCTACTTTCATCGCACCGCTCAACCATCTACCCTTGCTATGTTCCCATCCTGGGGGATTTGACAGGAGCTGGTCGTGAAAGACTTACCCACCGCAAAAATATCAAATATATTTCACATATCGTTACTATTTATTAAAAAAAGCTAGGCAAAGCATCTCATATGTTATAGTGTTTAGCGTCATCGGTATTTCATTATCGCGTATAATTTTGATAAAAATGATATGTTAGCTATATTTATACTTTCATTTTCTATACTTTATGAATATTTCAATTGTCATTCCATTATTTAACGAAGAAGAATCTTTGACAGAACTTCATGACTGGATTAAAAGAGTGATGGATGAAAACAAATATTCCTACGAGATTTTATTTATAGATGATGGTAGTAAAGATAAGTCATGGCAGGTTATTGAATCTCTAGCAACTAAAAATCATTGTGTAAAAGCAATTAAATTCCGACGTAATTATGGCAAATCTCCAGGTTTGCATATTGGTTTTGGAGAAGCTCAAGGAGATGTGGTTATTACTATGGATGCTGATTTACAGGATTCTCCGGATGAAATACCTGAATTATATAACATGATTATTTTAGGTAATTATGATTTAGTGAGTGGGTGGAAACAAAAGCGCTTTGATAATACATTAACTAAAAATATTCCTTCAAAATTATATAACTGGACCAATCGTAAAATATCAGGCATTAAATTACATGATATGAATTGTGGTTTAAAAGCTTATCGCAAAGATGTTGTAAAAAGTATTGAAGTGTATGGAGAGATGCATCGCTTTATTCCGGTTTTAGCTAAAAATGCAGGCTTTTATAATATTGGCGAAAAAGTAGTTCAACATCAGGCACGTAAATATGGAGTTAGTAAATTTGGCTGGGAACGTTTTATTAATGGCTTTTTAGATTTATTAACCATTACATTTTTATCGAAATTTGGTAAACGGCCAATGCATTTTTTTGGATTAATTGGCACCTTGATGTTTGTAGTTGGTTTATTTTCTGCCCTGTATCTTGGAGTAGATAAAGCCTACCATGTTTTTAATCATTTACCGGCACGATTATTAACGAATCGCCCTTCATTTTTTATTGCACTTACAGCTATGGTATTAGGAACGATGTTATTTTTAGCAGGCTTTATCGGCGAGTTAATACTCAGAAATTCTTCAGATCGCAATAATTATTTGTTAGAGAAAAAAATTAATCTTTAGGTTTATTGCAAAAGCCAAAATTCTTGTTAATTATATAAAAGCTAAACTATAGAGTGATGCAAGAAGAACAGCCTAAAAGAAAGCCCCGCATTCCTTTGTCTTCAGAAGAACTGTTTTATTATAAAAAACTAAAACAATTAAACCAACTTAGGCAAATTGAAGAGTTTAAAAAAACTAATTTTTATAAAATATTTAATCGTATAAATGTTTTTCTTGCAGCTTTTTTAACCTATTGTTTATTTAGTATTTTAGTTCTTTGCCAGTGGGAAAAAACATCGATTAAAACAGTCGAATGTTCTTTTGATAAATATTATGAGGAAAATCAAAAACTTTCTATTGATGAAATAAATATAATTACTTCCACTGGCGAGTTTATACCAATAAAAACTAAAGATTTGTTTCAAGAACCTATGGCAATGGAAGATATTTACATTGGAAGGGATTTTATTTTCAAGAAAACATTAAAAGTTAAACTTGAGAATCATACTACTTCTTTTTGGCATTTTTACACGTACCCTGCATTCACGGTAAGCTTATTTGCTTTATGTATGGGCTTTTTTATTTATAATTTAAATAGGCACTTAACTGTAAATGGCTTATTAACCGCATTTGGTTTGTTTAGTTTGGCAAGTTTGTACTTTGTGTTATTATAGTTTTTAATTTTAGCAAAGCCTTTATTCTAAAATATAAGGCAAGAGACACAAAACCTAGACCAACACTTAAGGCTAACCAAACGCCGTAAACTTTATAATTAAATGTAAAGGCAAGCAAATAACATAAAGGCAGAGCAATAACCCAATATCCAATAAACGCAATGTAGGTTGGAAATTTATAATCATCTAGGCCTCTTAATGCACCGATGGCAACAACCTGAGTGCCGTCAAATAATTGAAAAAAAGCAGCAAATAATAATAGTTTGGATGCAATTAAAATAATTTCTTGGTCGTTACTAAAAATGGTTGGCAAAAATGTATTGAAACAAATAAATAGTAATGCCATAAAGCCCATTGTTACAATAACAGATTGATAGGATGTTTTAATAGCTAATTTTACGGCATCCAAATTATTTGATGAGTAAAAATTTCCTACTCTTATAGTAGTAGCACTTCCAATTCCACTGGCAAACATGTAAGTAAAAGCCGCTAAACTTAAGGCAATACCATGTGCATCAATTTGTTCTTTACCAAAAACACCTGCTAATAATCCTGCAATTGCAAATGCAGCTACTTCAAATGTAAATTGAAGGGCAGAGGCAAGCCCATCTTTTAATAATGGCCAAAAATGAAGTGCATTTATTTTTACCTCCTTATAATATTTAGAAAATGAATTAACCGTTTTATGGTTAAATACAAATACTAAAAATCCAATTCCCATAAATACTCTTGCTATAAATGTGGCCCAACAAGAGCCCATGTAGCCTAGTTCAGGCAATCCAGCATAACCATAAATCAACAAGTAATTTAAAATAATATTGATGATGTTTCCAATAACACTAATGTACATAGCTGCTTTGGTGTTGCTCAACCCTTCGGTATATTGCTTACAAACAAAAAATAATGCCACAGGAATAATAGAAAAAATAAGCACATTAAAAAAAGGAATAGCTAAGGCTACAACGTCTTCCGGTTGCTGCATGAGGGCTAGTAGTGGAGATGAAAAAAACAGAATAATAAATAATACAACCGCCACAATCATATTTATAAACAAAGAGTTTTTAAATAAGGAAGCCTTCTCTTTTTCGTTTTGATTAATATGTGCTTCGGTAATAGCAGGCGTTAATACGTAACTCATTCCGATGCTAAATACTAATAAAATGATGTATAAATTATTAGATAAAATGCCAGCTGCCTGTTCCGTATTACCTAATTTTCCCAAAAAAATATTATCCACCATCCCCGTAATAATATGCCCAATTTGAGTTAATATTAATGGGATAGATAAAGAAACAGTTTCTTTAAGATGCGTATGTTTGAGAAAAGTTTTCAATCGGGCAGTAAATGTAATAGAATTTTTGATTAAATCTGCCTAAACAGTGGGCATAGTTTTACTCCAAAACATTGATATAATGCCTTTTTTCATTCAAATTGTTATTATATTTGTATTCTCAAAAAACAATTGATGCAACGAGTAACTCTAAAAGATAAAACCTTTGTTCCATATATTTCTTCAGATAAAATTTCTGCAAGTGTTTATCAAATGGCTCAAAAAATAAATGTTGATTTAGTAAATGACATGCCGTTGTTCTTAGTGGTGTTAAATGGGTCATTTATGTTTGCGGCCGATTTGCTTAAAGAAGTAATTATCCCATGTGAAATTTCTTTTATAAAATTAGCATCCTACCATGGCACAAGCAGTACTGGAACAGTTACTGAAATGATTGGGTTAACAGAAGAGATTAAAGGAAGGACAGTAGTTATTGTTGAGGATATTGTTGATACCGGAACAACTTTAGAAAAATTAGTTTCATTATTAATAAAAAAAGAAGTGAAGCAAATTAAAGTAGCTACTTTTTTATTTAAACCTGATGCGTATAAAAAACAAATTAAAGTTGATTATATAGGAATGGACATACCTAACGATTTTGTTGTTGGTTATGGATTAGATTATGATGGGTTGGGAAGAAATATGAAAGAAGTGTATGTACTTGATTCAAAAAAATAAATAGCAAAAATATAAATCATGAGTAACATGTTAAATCTCGTTTTATTTGGACCTCCAGGTGCCGGAAAGGGCACTCAATCTGAAAAGTTAATTGATAAATATGGCTTAGTACATTTATCTACAGGTGATATTTTGCGTAGCGAAATTGCAAGAGGAACAGTTCTTGGTATGGAAGCAAAGCAAATTATGGATCGTGGAGATTTAGTAAGTGATGACATTGTTATTGGAATGATTGAATCAAAATTAGACGCAACTCCTCATGCTAATGGATTTATTTTTGATGGGTTTCCTCGTACCCAAACTCAGGCAATTGCATTAGATGATTTGTTACAAAAGAAGGGAACTGCAATTAGTGCCATGTTGGCGCTTGAGGTAGATAATGAAGAATTAGTAAAACGTTTATTGATTCGTGGAAAAGCTTCAGGAAGACCGGATGATCAAAATGAGGAAATAATTAGGAATCGCGTAAACGAATACAACAATAAAACATTACCTCTAAAAAAATACTATTCAGAACAGGGCAAATTTCATTCTATAAACGGAATAGGTACAATCGATTCCATTTTTAGTGAATTGGTTGAGCGTATTGTTTTTGTTAAAGCAGAAATTGAATTAACAATGTTGGAAAATGACATTGAACATTTGGATTTAACCATTAATGACTTTGAAGTAGCTACAGAAATTTCTGAAGAATTAAAACAAGATATTGAAGAAGTAAGAAAAACTGAAACTAAAAAAGGTATTCCTACTACAAAGCCATCTTCTCCAAAACCAAAAGTTTCGGCTAAGAAGGTTGAACTGAAGAAAGCGGTTACAAAAAAAATAATTAAAAAAACTGCGCCTGCAAAAAAAATAGTTAAAAAAGTGGTAGCTAAAAAAGTTGTAAAGAAAGCGACTCCAAAAAAAGCTGTCAAAAAAATTGTTTCTAAAAAAGCAGTTGAAAAAAAAATCATTAAGAAAGTTGCTCCAAAAAAATTAGTTAAAAAGGTAGTAAAGAAAAGCGCGACTAAGAAAATTGCTCCGAAAAAAACAGTTAAGAAAGCAGTTAAAAAAGTTGCTCCAAAAAAAGCAGTTGCTAAAAAAGTAGTTAAAAAAATAGCCGCCAAAAAAGCAGTTGCTAAAAAGAAAGTTGCTCCAAAAAAAGCAGCTAAAAAGAAAAAATAATAATGATTTACTTAATCTAAACAATTTGTTTATAATAGTTGTAGATAAGTTTGAATCTTAAATCAAAATAAGGGTGGATAATATTTTTGTTGATTACGTAAGAATTTGTTGCCGAAGTGGCAAAGGTGGTAAAGGCTCAACGCATCTGCATCGTGATAAGCTAACTGCTTTTGGAGGACCTGATGGTGGTGATGGAGGACGTGGAGGACATGTTATTTTACGCGGCAATAAGCAATTTTGGACACTTATTCATTTAAAGTATCGTAAACATATTATTGCTACTGCAGGTGGTGATGGTGGTTCTTCCCATAAATCAGGGAAGGAAGGTGAAGATGAAATTTTAGATGTTCCATTGGGGACCATTGCCCGTGATTTAGAAACAGGAGAATTTATTTGTGAAATTACCGAGGATGGTCAAGAGATTATTTTGATGAAAGGCGGAATGGGAGGAAGAGGAAATGCTCATTTTAAATCTCCTACAAATCAAACTCCCCGGTACTCTCAACCAGGAGAAGAGGGGAAAGAAGAGTGGAAAATTTTAGAACTTAAAGTATTAGCAGATGTAGGTTTAGTTGGTTTCCCAAATGCAGGAAAATCAACATTATTATCAGTAGTTTCGGCTGCTAAACCCGAAATTGCTAATTATCCTTTTACAACTTTAACACCCAATTTAGGAATTGTACCTTACAGAAATTATAAAAGTTTTGTAATGGCAGATATTCCTGGAATTATTGAAGGCGCAAGTGAAGGGAAAGGTCTTGGGGTTAGATTTTTAAGACATATTGAACGGAACTCCAGTTTATTATTTTTGGTTAGTTGCCAAAGTGATAATATATACGAAGAGTATAAAATACTATTAAACGAATTAAAACAGTACAATCCTGAATTATTAGATAAGCAAAGAATTTTAGCTATTTCTAAGTGCGACACCATTGACGAAGAATTAATCATGGAATTAGAAAAAGATTTAAATAAACGCATGAAAGGCAAATTCAAAATTCCTTATATTTTCTTTTCATCACAAACCGGACATAACGTTCAGGAGTTAAAAGATATGTTGTGGCAGCAGTTGAATTAATTGAATATGAAATTGCGATGTTTGCTTAAACACAAATGATTAAACTGGAACTGATTTTTGATTATAAATATAAATTTTGAAAAAAGTATTTTTAATAATTGCTTCCTTAATAACTTTAACGGCGTGTTCAGTTGATCCTGAAATAAAACCTATTATTTCTGGCAACGATGTAAAAGAAATTATTCCAACAGGTTGGCCTACCCCTTTTTATAATTATGCTAATAACCCATTAACGGCCGATGGTTTTATGTTAGGAAGAACTCTGTTTTATGATCCTATATTATCTTTAGATAACACCATTTCTTGCGGTTCATGTCATCAGCAATTTGCGGCATTTTCTCATTCAGGCCACGATGTAAGTCATGGAATATATGGCTTATTGGGCACTAGAAATGCCCCAGTAATTCAAAATTTAAATTGGAACACATCCTTTATGCATGATGGAGGCATCAATAATATTGAGGTAATGCCTTCAGCCCCAATTACTAATCCAGTAGAAATGAATGAAACGATGACTAATATTGTTTCTAAATTGTCGTTTAGTGAAAAATATAAAAAATTGTTTACAAATGCCTTTGGTGATAATGTTATAAATTCACAACGTATATTTAAAGCTATGGCCCAATTTATTGGTACAATTTATTCATATAACAGCAAATATGATATGGTTAAATTAGGGAAAGCTACATTTTCAGACCAAGAACAAGCTGGTTACAATTCATTTGTACAAAAATGTGCTTCATGCCACAAGGAACCATTATTTACTGACTACCAATTTCGTAATAATGGCCTAAGCGTTAATATGAATTATAACGATAGCGGTCGTGCAGGTATTACAGGAGATCCACTCGATAAATTTAAATTCAAAACACCATCACTTCGTAATATCGAAAAATCAGGACCGTATATGCATGATGGACGATTTGCAACATTAGATCAATGTATCAATCATTATACATCTGGGATTTTTTATAGCGCAACTTTAGACCCTCAATTAACAAATGGAATTTCATTATCAGATCAGGAGAAAGCGAATATTAAAGCATTTTTAAAAACATTAACCGATACTAAATTCTTAACAGACTCTAAGTATTCAGAAACTAACTAACTACAATGAATCGATTTAAAATTATATTTTTGCTTGGATTATTAATAGGAGCTTATGCTTGTAAAAAAAATCAAGTAGGAGGCAGGGCTACTATAAAAGGTGTAATTGTGCATCATAGCAAACCAATACCAAATGCGGTTGTTTATATTAAATATAATGCCATCGACTTTCCAGGGGATAATTCAGCATTATATGATAGCCATGTAACTGCTGACAATAATGGCAATTATAGTGTTTCGGTTTTTAAAGGGACGTATTATTTATATGCAGTTGGTAAGGATTTAGATATACCATTACCTAATGATGTTAAGGGGGGATTGTCAATTTCAATCAGAAATAATGAAAATTTAGTAAAGAGTATTGCTGTAACAGAATAGTTAGTGTTATTTTTGAATAAAATTTATCTTTGAAAAACAGATTAAAAATATTTTTTTCTTTTGCATTACTGTTAAGTTTTAGTTGGCAGTGTGCGGCTAAATCTATACTGTTTTTAAGTTTCAAATTCAATCAAAAAGAATTAGCGGCTACCGTTTGCGAAAACAAAGAAAAACCAAAAAGTTGTTGTGAAGCTAAATGTTATTTAGAAAAAGAAATAAAAAAAGAAGAAAAGCGTGAGTCAGATTCCTCTAGTCCCATTAAAGATAAAACTGAGAAATCCGAATTAAGAACTGGATTAATAAATTTTGTGTTTGCTCCAGCTCTTGCTGCCAAAAAGATGATCCTATCAAAATCAGGAAATCTTCCTGATGACATAAGTTTTTCTATTTTTCATCCACCAAGTTTATAGTTTTTTAATTTTCTGACATGTTCAACAATTGAATACTGTCTCTTTGTAAATTATAAATTAAAAACACTCATATGAACACTGTATTGTATGTTTTTATTGTCTTGATATTAATTTTATTAAACGAGTTCCGTTTAATAAAAAAATACATCAGGGCTCACGAAAACAATAATAAAAAAATGATTTTCGAAAAATCCGGTCTATTTTTAATAAAGCTATTCTGCGAGTTTAAAAATTGGTTAGATCATAAAGTTTTAAATAACGAATTAAAATATTAATTAACATGAAAAAAATAGTAATATTATTTGTAGTTGTCATCATAGCATTGACTTCTACAAACTGTAAAAAAGACAAAGTAACCGAACCAGAACCAACACCAAATTCACCCGCAGCAACAACTGGGAATTTAAAAATCTATTTTGAAGCAATGGTTGGTGATTCTGCTTTGGTATTATCAACATCTACCTATACAAATCAAGCAGCAGATACCTTTAATGTAACAGTATTTAAATATTATATTAGTAACATCAAAATTACTAAATCAGATAATTCTGTTTTTATTGAACCTAATAGTTATCATTTAATTGATCATTCAGATGAAGCTACTTTAACAGTAAACATAGCTAATGTGCCTTATGGAAGTTACAAGGCTATTGAATTTATGATAGGTGTTGATAGTACAAAAAGTGCAGCAGGCTCTGGGGCTCAAACAGGCGCATTAGATGTTGCTAATGGTATGTATTGGATGTGGAACAGTGGATATATTATGGCTAAAATGGAAGGCACGTCTAATCAATCGGGCGCTACTAATAAAAATTTAAAATTCCATATTGGTGGTTTTAGTGGGGTTAATAAAACCATGAGAGTTGTGTCGCCAAGTTTTGGTTCATCAACAGCAGAGGTTACGAGTTCGGCATCACCAATAATTCATATGAAAAGCGATTTGTATGAATGGTTTACATCGCCTACTATTGTTAATTTTTCGACTACGCATACGGTGCACATGCCTGGAGCTTCTGCAAAAATAATTGCAGATAATTACGCTAATATGTTCACAGTAGAACATATTCATAGTAACTAAATTATATTTTTCGAATACATCGTGTTTAGTCATGAATCAATCTTCCCAGATGGTTAGATTTTTTCATGGCTTACGATGACTTTCCATTTAAAATCAAACCATTATAGATGAATAAACTTAAAGTCCTAATTATGCTTTGTTGTTTGTTATTTACATTCAACTCAGTAGCTTGTGATATTTGCGGAAGTTATATGGGCATTACACCATACGACAATAAAAACAGTATTTCTTTTCTTCATAGATATAGAGTATTTAATGGCTATAGAAGTTATCAAACCCATAGTCAGTTTTTTCCAAAGGCAGCTTATAGAACGTTGCATGGTGGAGACGAAGCATCTGACTCATTACAAAACATAAATCGAAATCATTCAAGTAGGGATTTTGAGTCTTATAAGATATTTGAACTGCGCCTAAAGTATTTTATTTTAAAGAGATTAGAGCTAAATATATTTATCCCGATATTAAATAATAAATCAAAATCAGACAACGACTATATTAGTAATACAGGATTTGGAGATATTTCTTTAAATTCTGGCTTTCATTTGGTAATTCCTAAAGCTGATGTAAGAATTAGACATAAATTAATCATTGGTGCAGGAATAAAACTGCCAACCGGAAATTTTTATGCACATGATAGTAATAGTAATCGTTTGCCATTTGAAATGCAAGCTGGCACAGGGAGTACCGATGGCTTTGCTTATATTAATTATGTGTGTATGACAAAAAAAATGGGCGTCAATTTAAATTTTAATTATAAAGCAAATGGTAAAAACATTTTTCAGGAAAAATTATGCAATAGTCATAACGAATTCGTGTCAGTTTTTTATAAGCTACAATATAAAAATGTTTTATTTTACCCATCCGTTCAAGCTAATTATGAATTTACAAATGGTTTAAGTGTAAAAAGAACATTGCAAAATAATACGGAAGTAAATTCTTTGTTATTAGGCCCAGGCATTGATTTTTATTATAAAAAATTTTCTGTAAATACTTCCTGGCAATTTACTGTAGCTGAAAAAATAAATGATGGCAACCTGAAAAGTGCAGGAAGAATTAGTGTAGGAATAAATTATAGTTTTAGTAGGAAAGACAAGAGTTAATTTAAACACATGAAATAGCCATGTTTTTCAGAAGGATAAACGCTTCCCGATAACTTAGGATAAAAAACAATATCTTAATATGCATGAAAGAAGTCTATTCTTCAAATAGTTTAATCTGATTTATTAGATTTTTAAAACCCGATAAGTCTTTCTCTAAAATTCCCTATATTTATCCTTTATTTTTAAAATGATGGAATTAAATACATTGACTGCTATTTCTCCTGTTGACGGTCGTTACCGAAGAGTAACCAACGAATTAGCAGCTTACTTTTCGGAATTTGGATTAATTAGATACCGTGTGCAAGTTGAAATTGATTATTTTATCTTGTTATCCCAACAAGGCTTGCCTCAGTTACCTCAATTAAACGAAAGTCAAATTGCTGGTTTAAAAACAGTTTACCAAAACTTTTCGTTTGCAGATGCTGAAGTTATTAAGGAAACAGAAAAAACAACTAATCATGATGTAAAGGCAGTTGAGTATTTCATAAAAGAAAAATTAAAAGCTCAAGGTTTAGAAAATTATTTAGAGTTTGTGCATTTTGGTTTAACATCGCAGGATATAAATAATACATCAATTCCATTGTCGATTAAACATGCTACAAAAGATGTTGTATTACCAAACTTAACACAAGTAACTGATAAATTAATTAGCTTGGCTAAAGATTGGAAGCATGTTTCTTTATTGGCTCGTACTCACGGTCAGCCAGCTTCCCCAACTCGTTTAGGGAAAGAAATTTATGTATTTGTTGAGCGCTTACAAATTCAAATCAATCAATTAAATGCTATTCCTTTTTCTGCAAAATTTGGAGGTGCTACAGGTAATTTTAATGCGCATTATGTAGCTTATCCAAAAAACGACTGGATTAAATTTGGGAACGAATTTGTAAACAATACGCTTGGTTTAAGCCGTAGTCAGTTTACTACGCAAATTGAGCATTACGATAATATTGCCGGTTACTGCGATGCGTTAAAAAGAATCAATACCATACTGATAGATTTATGTCGTGATATTTGGACATACGTGAGCATGGAATATTTTAAACAAAAATT
>CANHPI010000029.1 GCA_947462425.1 Bacteroidota bacterium | reverse complement strand
TAAAGGCCAGCCATTAGCAATAGCTGCATCTTTTAATTTAGAAATAGGCGTTGCTAAATCTGGAGTAAAAGGACCATTTACGTATGGTTCTAATTCTGATAAATTAATTTCAATGACTTCGTCAAAATAGTTAGAAGGATTAGCATAAACTTCAGCATCACCTGTTAAATGTTCTTTAATTCCATCTGCTAAAGCAGCTACATCAGCACGGCCAGTTGCTGTTAAGTAACGGCTCATACTTTCATCATAACCAAACGTAGAAGTAGTTGCTCCAATTTCTGCACCCATATTACAAATTGTTCCTTTACCAGTACAAGATAAACTAACAGCACCTTCACCAAAATATTCAACTACTTTATCAGTACCACCTTTTACAGTTAAAATGCCAGCCACTTTTAAGATAACATCTTTGGCACTTGCCCATCCGTTTAACTTACCAGTTAATTTAATACCAATTAATTTTGGCATTTTTAATTCCCATGGTAAACCAGCCATCACGTCGCAAGCATCTGCTCCACCAACACCAATAGCAATCATCCCTAATCCGCCAGCATTTACTGTGTGCGAATCTGTACCAATCATCATACCACCTGGAAATGCATAATTTTCTAATACAATTTGATGAATAATACCTGCGCCTGGTTTCCAAAAGCCAATTCCGTATTTATTAGAAACCGAAGCTAAGAAATTAAATACTTCTTCGCTTTCGTGTTTTGCCCTATCTAAATCTGAAGCGGCACCAACTTTTGCTTGAATTAAATGATCGCAATGAACAGAAGAAGGAACAGCTACCGTTGGACGACCAGCTTGCATAAATTGTAATAACGCCATTTGCGCTGTTGCATCTTGCATTGCAACTCTATCAGGATTAAAATCTACATAAGAACTACCACGAGGATAATCTGTTAAATCAGTAGAAGCATCTAAATGCGAGTACAGGATTTTTTCAGCTAAAGTTAGGGGGCGACCTAAGGCTTTACGCGCTGCTTCAATACGAGCAGGCATGTTAGCGTAAACCTTCTTAATCATTTCAATATCAAATGCCATAGGATTGGGTGTTGATTGGTTATTTATAAAATTTTGAATTAATAATCTATTAAATTAAAATTATTTTTTTGAAAAAAAATCCTAATTGAGGCACGAATTTAAGAAATTAATGTGATTTATATTATATGATTTTAAGAAAAATATGATAATTTAAAACCAATCCCATCCTAAGCGTTTTATATGCTTTAATTTTAAATTATAAACAGTACTATCTTTTTTTTTTCAATGTTAAAAGTTAGGTCTTAAACAATTAACTATTTTCTCCAATCAATGATTGTAATTCCAATATGAAACTCAATGATAACTTGTGATACTTAAATTTCTTTGTTTTTGATAATTACGACAAAACTACCAAGGAGTAAAAAAAAAATTACATTCGTAAATTTAATTTGTTTTGTAAACAATTTCAATCAAAAATATTTATAATGTTGATGAAATTTTTGACAAATATTTTTAAAAAAACTGTACTTTTGTCTTGATGCTTCAATCTTTTAGATTTTATTTAAGTTGGATACTCGCTGCAGTATTTATGTACGTTGCTTTTTACTTTTGGCATGGTGTTTTTTTAAATGATTTAAACCGCATTTCGTTTTCAAAAGTTATATTTTTAGGACTTGCTGCTTTAGTATATTTAGTTATTTCTTTTGTAGTTTATAAAACATACGAATCTAAATTTTTAGTTAAAAATGTTTCTCAACCTCTTTTACGAGGCGTTGCTAGTGGTTTTTTTATTGGCTTTATCTTATTTTCTATAGTTACCGTTCTAGGCATTTCTTTCACTAAAAATGTTAATTTTACTTACATTATTGCCGATTGTTTTTGGCAAATTGCTGAACAAATTATTGGAGGTTTAATTATAGGATTTGGGAAAATATTTATTTTTGAACCAGCCCCCGAATTAATTCACAAAAATTAATAGTTGTATTTCTTACCCCATTTTTGTTTCAAAAATTCTTTTAAATCTTTTTCTCTCGAAAACTCTGACGGATTATAAAAAGTTGTTCCACTAATTTCATTCGGTAAAAATTCCTGATTAACAAAATTATTTTCAAAATCGTGAGCATATTTATATTCATCACCATAGCCCAACTCTTTCATCAATTTAGTTGGAGCATTTCTTAAATGTAAAGGAACAGGTAAATCTCCTGATTTTTTTACTTCTTGCTGTGCTGAATTAATAGCTACATAGCTACTGTTACTTTTAGAGGAACAAGCTAAATAAGTTGTAGTTTGAGCTAAAATTATTCTACTTTCCGGAAATCCAATCACATTTACTGCCTGAAAACAATTATTGGCAATTACTAAAGCTGTTGGGTTTGCATTACCAATATCTTCTGATGCTAAAATCAATAATCTTCGAGCAATAAAACTTGGATCTTCTCCACCATCAATCATTCTAGCCAACCAATATACTGCGCCATTTGGGTCAGAACCCCTAATTGATTTTATATAAGCCGAAATAATATCGTAATGTTGTTCGCCCGACTTATCATACAATGCTAAATTTTGGTGAATATATTGCTTCACTATATCATCTGTAATTACAATATCTGTTTCGTTAATACAATTCACAACAATCTCTAGTGCATTTAGTAATTTTCTGCCATCACCTCCCGAAATTCTTAATAAAGCCTCAGTTTGGTTTAAAATAATATTTTTTCTTTTTAAAAGATCATCATTGGCAATAGCATTATTCAACAACTGAATTAAATTATCTTTGGTAAGATGTTTTAAAACAACTACTTGACATCTTGATAAAAGTGCTGGTATAACTTCAAACGAAGGGTTTTCGGTAGTAGCGCCAATCAAAGTAACAATACCTTTTTCAACCGCATTTAAAAGAGAATCTTGTTGCGATTTACTAAACCTATGAATCTCATCAATAAATAAAACTGGTTTTTCTTGTTTAAAAAAACCTCCGTCTTGTGAGGCTTTTTCAATTACTTCTCTCACATCTTTTACACCCGAATTAATGGCACTTAATGAATAAAAAGGGCGTTTTAATGTCTGAGATATTATTTGTGCCAAAGTTGTTTTTCCAACACCCGGAGGACCCCATAAAATAATAGATGGCAAAAGATTTTGTTCTATAGCTTTTCTCAAAGCTGAATTTTTTCCAATAATATGTTCCTGACCTATATAATCGTCTAAATTGTTTGGTCTTACTCTTTCAGCTAAAGGTTGCATAAAATTGTTATAATAAATTAAATAAAACAGGTTGGTTTATAATAAAATTTAAAATTATAAGCCATCACTAAAGTATAAAAGTAATTTTATTACATTTACAACAATAAAAAATTAATAACAATGAAATTAAAACACATCATCATCTCAGCCTCTGTTTTAACAGTTGGATTTTTAAGTATTAATGCCATTAAAAAAGGTGAGCCAAAAGATAATTTAGACAAACGTAAGTTTACAGTTACTATGACTGAAATTAAAGAAGGTGCTCCTCCAAAAAAAGGAATTGAAGATGAATTTGAATTTAAAGCGGGTAAAGGATTGTTCAGTAATTTTTTATTTGAGAAATTAGAGTACAAATGGATTAAATATGAGATAACAAAAGATTCAACTTATACAGATGAAGAAGAAAATGAAAGTCGATACTCTGAAGTTACGGTATCAACAACTGATGCCAATGACCAAACAATGATAATGAAATGTGTTGTTGATAATTATGATATTAGTGGCGAAATCAAAATAACCAAAAAGGACAAATTAAAAAAGAAATACGAGTTTAGTGGCAAAGAAAAAGCAACTAAAAAGAAGTAGTATTTGAAATAAATTATAAAAATAGCTGTAATAACCTTACAGCTATTTTTTTTTGCTAATAAGTCTAAATAGAGGTTTATTTATTCTAAAAATAACGTGGAAATTGTTTTGTAATTCCAACCAAAAAATTATATTTGTAAGATAAGGAATTACTATGCAAAAGGAAGTATTATCATCCGCTGAAGGATTAAATTTTGAAGATTTCAAAAAAATTGTCTTAAACGACTATCGTATTATTAATGAAAGTCGCCAAACAAGTTTGTTGGGCCGTAAGGAAGTTTTAACAGGAAAGGCCAAATTTGGCATTTTTGGTGATGGAAAAGAATTAGCTCAAATTGCGATGGCTAAAGTTTTTCAAAATGGAGATTTTAGAAGTGGATATTATAGAGATCAAACTTTTATGATGTCTATTAATCAATTAACCTTGCAACAATATTTTGCTGGTTTATATGGTCATACGGATTTAGAAAAAGAACCTATGAGTGGGGGGCGACAAATGGGCGGACATTTTGGTACGCATAGTTTAAATCCTGATGGTTCATTTAAAGATTTAGTAAATCAAAAAAACTCATCGGCTGATATTTCTCCAACAGCAGGTCAAATGCCTCGTTTGTTAGGTTTAGCTTATGCATCGCATTTTTATAAAGTGAATGAAGATTTACATTTAGGTAAATTCTTAAATTTCAGTAATAAAGGTAATGAAATTGCATTTGGAACTATTGGAGATGCCTCTACTTCTGAAGGATTATTTTGGGAATCAATTAACGCTGCTGGAGTATTGCAAGTACCAATGCTAATAAGCGTTTGGGATGATGGCCACGGAATATCTGTTCCAAAAAAATACCAAACAACAAAAGAAAGTATTTCTGAAATTTTAAAAGGATTTCAAAGAGAAAATGGCAGCAATGGATTTGAGATATTTAAAACAAAAGGTTGGGATTACGCTCATTTGTGCGAAACTTATGAAAAAGCAGCAAAAGTTTGTCGCGAACAACATGTGCCAGTTTTAGTACATGTAGAAGAAGTTACTCAACCGCAAGGTCATAGTACATCTGGTTCGCACGAACGTTATAAATCAAAAGAACGTTTACAATTTGAAATAGAGTTTGATTGTATTAAAAAAATGCGTGAATTTATAATTCAAAATGCATTGGCAGATGATGAAACCTTAAATACCATTGAAGAAGATGCTAAAATTGCGGTTAGAGAAGCAAAAAATGCCGCATGGAGTGATTATTTATCTCCAATTAAATTAGAAGTTTCAGAGGTTTCAAACTTATTTGATGAATTATCAAGTGGTATTAATGGAAGTCAAATTACAACTATAAAAACAGAACTCAATTCTAATAAGGAACCTTTTAGAAGAGATTTGCATTACGCCGTAAAAAAAGTATTACGCTTAACCAAAAGTGAAAACTCCAATTCGCGATCAAAATTAATAAACTGGCTGCGTTTGGCTAATATCCAAAACACAGATAGATACAGTTCTCATTTAATGTCGCAATCATTGCAACAGGTATCTTCTATTAATCCAGTAGCTGCAATTTATAAAGAGGAAAAATTAGTTGACGGAAGAGAATTATTAAGAGAAAACTTCGATTATATTTTAAATAAATATCCTGAAACACTCATTTTTGGTGAAGATTCAGGTAAAATTGGTGGTGTAAATCAAGGCTTAGAAGGATTACAGGCAAAATACGGTGAACACCGCGTATTTGATACCGGTATTCGTGAAGCTACTATTATGGGACAAGCCATAGGTTTATCAATGCGTGGTTTAAGACCAATAGCAGAAATACAATACCTCGATTATTTATTGTATGCGCTGCAAATCATGAGCGATGATTTAGCTACAGTTCAATGGCGAACTAAAGGTATGCAAAAAGCACCAGTTATTATTCGTACTCGTGGACATCGATTAGAAGGTGTTTGGCATAGTGGTTCTCCAATGGGCATGATTATTAATGCGTGCAGAGGTATCAATGTTTGTGTACCAAGAAATATGACACAGGCTGCAGGTTTTTATAATTTATTATTAGAAGCTGATGAGCCAACCTTGCTTATTGAACCATTAAATGGATATCGTTTAAAAGAAAAATTACCCTCTAACATTGGAGAATATAAAATTGCTTTGGGGATTCCAGAAACTTTAATAGAAGGAACAGATGTTACATTAGTAACTTATGGTTCATCTATTCGTATAGCACAAGATGCCATTAAACAATTGGAAGAGCATGGTATTTCTGTTGAATTAATTGATGTTCAAACATTATTACCTTTTGATATTCATCATAAAATTGTTGAATCTATAAAGAAAACTAATAGAGTTGTGTTTTTTGATGAAGACGTGCCGGGTGGAGCAAGTGCTTTTATGCTACAAAAAGTATTAGAGGAACATGGTGGATATAACTATTTAGATTCTAAACCTATTACTATTGCCTCTAAAGAACACAGACCAGCCTATGGTTCAGATGGAGATTATTTTTCAAAACCAAGTGCTGATGATGTTTTTGATGTTATTTACAATTTAATGTTAGAAGTTGATCCAACTAAATACGAGAATATTTATTAAACAAATTAAAATTATAATCATACTACATTTTTTAATTAAAAATTATTAAGAAACTATAAAACATGAAAGTATCAACTTATATTTATTTTATTTTACTTCTTACATCAATAAATAATTTATTTGCTCAGGAACCAAAAAAGGACGAGAAAAAAATTCAAGAAGTTATTCCAATTATGGCAGACCCTATTTCAATGCCACCAAACGAAGATGGTTCAATACCAGTTGATACAAATCCACAAAAAGGAATGAATGCTACTGAAATTTTAAAAAGAGCTATTAACTTTGTTAAAACCGAATCGAAAAAATATACTAAAGGAAATGGCGTTACTACAGGGAGTAAAGCTGAATTTATAGCTACTTTTAATTATAAACCTAAAGAATTAAATCCTGAAGCTGATGTGCAAGGTACAATTACAATGCACTTAAGTATTGAGGCAAAAGAAGGAAAATACCGTTATACCATTTCAAAAATTAATCATAATGCTATAAAAACAGAACTTTCGGGTGGAGATGTATTTAGTGAAGTACCGAAATGTGGGAGTATGAATTTACCTACAGTTCTTTGGAAACGAATTAAAAGTGAAGCCATGAAACAAAGTGGTGTATTAGCAAATGATTTAAAAGAAGCAATGAAAATATCTAGTTCTACACCAGTTAATTCAGATGAATGGTAGCCAATTACTTTTCATAATTTCATTAAAACGAACATTTTCAAAATGTATTTAAAAACTTGAGTTTTAAAAATCTAAAAACACTAATGTAAAGTTAGTTTTTAAAAATCTCGATTTATTAATAAATACCTTTATGTATAAAAAATTACTTCTTAAACTTTCCTTTTAATGCAGCCAATGCCGACATCATATCATTAGGATCATAACTTGCAATTTCTTCTTTTTTTGGAGTTGATTTTTTTACAGAAGTAACTCCTTCACCTTTCATTGATAAAGCGATTCGCTTTCGTTTCACATCACACTCCGTAACATTTACCCAAACATGCTGACCAACTTTTACAATTAAATTTGGATCATCTACAAAAGTATCGCTTAATTGAGAAACGTGCACTAAACCATCTTGATGAACACCAACATCAACAAAAGCACCAAAATTCGTTACGTTTGTAATGATGCCAGGCAAACGCATTCCTTCACGTAAATCTTCAATACTATGCACATGCTCATCGAAACTAAATATTTCAAAAGATTTACGCGGATCGCGACCTGGTTTTTCTAACTCACTGATAATATCCTTTAATGTAGGAATACCAATCGTTTCAGTAACATAAGTAGTTAAGTTAATTTGTTTACGAAGTTCCTTATCCTTAATTAAATCATCGATACTACAATTTAAATCACTCGCCATCTTTTCTACAATATAATAAGACTCGGGATGAACCGCACTTTTATCTAACGGATGAATGCCATCTCTGATTCGAAGGAAACCTGAACATTGTTCAAATACTTTGTCTCCCATGCGATTTACTTTTAATAAGTCTTTACGAGATTTAAAGGCTCCATTTTCATTTCTATAATCAACAATATTTTTTGCAAGGCCTTCACCGATACCAGATACATAAGATAATAATTGTTTGGATGCTGTATTTAATTCAACGCCTACTCCATTTACACAACTCATCACCACATCATCTAGTTTGTTTTTTAATGCATTTTGATCCACATCGTGCTGATATTGGCCAACCCCAATAGATTTAGCATCTAATTTTACCAATTCGGCTAACGGATCGGCTAAACGACGACCAATAGAAACTGCACCTCTAACAGTTAAGTCATATTCAGGAAATTCTTCACGAGCTACATCCGAAGCAGAATAAATAGAAGCGCCTGCTTCACTAACCATAATTACGGGAATTGTTTTTGGCAACACTTCAATGCTTCTAATAAATTGTTCTGTTTCTCTAGAGGCAGTTCCATTTCCAATAGCAATTGCTTCTAACTCATGTTTGGCGCACAAGGCCATAACCATATGTTGCGCATCCATTACCCTTCGCTGCGGTTCGTGAGGATAAATAACTGTTTCTTCCAATAATTTACCTTGTGCATCTAATGCAACTACCTTACATCCTGATCTAAATCCTGGATCAATAGCTAAAATAGATTTTTGTCCTAAAGGTGAAGCTAACAATAGTTCGCGTAAATTATCTGCAAATACCTGTATAGCTTTTTCATCGGCAATTTGTTTCGTAAATAAACGCATTTCCGCTTCAATGCTAGGTTGCAATAAACGCTTATAACCGTCTTCAATAGCTAAAACAATTTGTTCGGCACATTCATTTTTAGATTTTATAAATTGTTTTTTAATTAATTCATAAGCCGCTTCATCGTCAATCACTAAATCTAAAATTAAAATATCTTCTTTTTCTCCACGACGCATAGCTAACATTCGATGACTGGGGCAAGACATTAGAGCTTCTTCCCACTCAAAATAATCTTCAAATTTTTGTCCTTCTTCTTCTTTCCCTCTAATTACTTTTGTTTTTATAATTGCGGAACGTTTAAACAATACACGCATTGATTCTCTAACAACGGCATCTTCACTAATAATTTCAGAAATAATATCACGCGCACCGTGCAGAGCTTCGTCCGGATTTTCTACACCTAATTCTTTATTCACAAATTTTAAAGCTTCCGGAAACAAATCATTTATTGTTTGCTCCATAATAATTGTTGCTAAAGGCTCTAAACCTTTTTCACGGGCAATCGTTGCCTTTGTCCTTCTTCTTGGTTTAAATGGCAAATACAAATCTTCTAGCGTTGATAAGGTTTCGGCTGATAAAATTTTATCAGATAATTCGGGAGTTAATTTCCCTTGACCTTCAATAGATTTTAAAATGCTATCTCTACGTTGCTCTAATTGTCGCAGGCGTTCAATTTCATTTTTAATAGTTATTACCTGTACCTCATCTAAACTTCCGGTAACCTCTTTACGGTAACGAGAAATAAATGGAACGGTTGCTCCTTCATCTAATAATTCAACAGTAGCTTTTACTTGTTTAACATCTACTTTAAGATCTGAGGCAATTTTAAAAAATAAGGAAGTATCGGTCATTTGAAATAAATTTCTTGTTTTATATTTTTATGTTTAAAAAACATTGTTATTTGAGTGTTCTTTCAAATATAAAACTATAAGTACTTTGTAAGCATTGATTTTATTAACAGTTTGCATTTTTTTATAGACATTTTCATTAACAAAAAATCAATATTGTTAATATGTTTTTATGTCGAAATACCTACTGTTACCAATTTAAAAAGTCTCATAAAACGAGGTTGGATTTTATTTGTCTTAACTGTTTTCGAACATTTCAACTTCCGCTAAAGGACTAAACAGATAAATTGCTCCTGTACTAATTTCTTTACAACGATAACGCTTTCTTAGTTTTTCCCCTTTTTCAAAAATACGAGATTCATTATATAAAAAATGTGCTCGATATGGCAAATGTTCTAATAAAATTAAATGCCCATTAGTTTCATTTGAATCATACAATTTTAGGGTACGCATTAAAGTCATATCGCTACAACTAGCAGCAGCCGGATTTTGTAAATATTTTCGCAGCGCATACAATACATCTAATGGCAAATTATCAGTACTTAAAAATGGTGTCATCAATACTCTAAACGACTGCTTCCATTCTTCGCCATGAGGCAGCACCCTATTTTTGTATTGATTAAACGTATGTAAATGAGCTATTTCATGAACCAATGTTATGAAAAAAGAATACTGATTTAAATTGTGATTAATAGTAATTGTATGATTTAATCCATCGCGAGGCGATGTATAATCTCCTAATTTTGTGCTGCGCTCTTTTGTAATTTTTAATTTAAAATCAAATTCAATTATCCAAATAGCAATTTGATGTACAGCAAACTCAGGAATATATTTTCTTAATATTTCCGAATTACGTTGTATTTGTTGCTCTCGTTGATGCATTTTTTAAAGGGACATGAAAGACTAAAGGGACAGAAGAGATATAAACTATAAGCTTCAAATTTAACAAAGTCTTATTTCTCTTATGTCTATTTTGTCTTTTTGTCCATTCTATGGTTTGTATTTCGATTTTTGTAAAATTTTCTGTACATCTTTTTCGTTCATTAAATCTTCTAAAGATACATTATCATTATGTTCCATATAAGATTTAACAATTTGTTTACCAAGCCACATAGCAATACGTGGCGGACATTCTTTACTGATAGCTCTTGTAAACGGGCCATCGCTTGTAAATTCGGAAATCAATTTTAAATCATTTTCGTACAATTTATTGTCTTTTGCAAAAAAGCCCCATAAGTTTTTTTCGTTTTTATTACAGTAATTCATTTGAGCAGCAGTATAACCCATTTTTATTGAATCTTGAACCTTTGGTAATAAAGCATCGCATGTGTAAAATATTTTACCGTAAAAAATCATGTGGTTTAGTAAATTATTAACCGGATCTGCATTATCAAACTCTGTAATTACCCATCCTCTTATGGCATCTGATAATACATGTTCCTTGTTCATCGTTCTCGTTCTATAATTTGACAATTGCATCATACTATAAAACATACTTTTATTACCTAAATACATATCTAAACCTATACCTAATGTAGAATCTACATAAACTATATTATATTGGAAACCACTCATAAAAGTGACAAATTGCTTTGGAGTTTTGCGTTTAGGAAAAAACACTTTAAATCGTTTAACAGCTTCCGTCATTTCATCCCCTAATAATTCAATATCATTATCCGAATAAGTTTTAATTAAATCCGCATGAGCGGTATTAATGTCTTTATTATTTATAAATCGTAACAAAGTTTGAGAATACAACGAATCAACTATACCACCGTTATTTACAATAGCTGAAATATACCGAGTATAAAATGTGGAATATTTTTTTTGAAAACCCATCATTTTTTGAGCACTATTTTCAGATGTTAAAGAAAATATATCCTTATCAAGTCGCTTAAATTCAATTGGCTCCACTACTACTTTACTTGTATCGATATCTAAATTATCATGCTTACAACCTGTTAAGAAATAAACAAATAAAGCAATCATTGTCAATTTAAAAAGAGTTTTCATAAAGAAAATTATATTATTTTTACGAAGTTAAATTATAAAAATATAAATTACATGAAAAAGATTTTCCTTATAGTTTCGAGCACATTATTGTTAGCTAGTAGTATTTTAGCACAAGATGCGGTAGATAAAAAAATTAGATTTGGGTTAAGAGTTGCTCCTACTCCAACATGGTTAAGAAGCAACGATCTCAAATCTGTTGAAAAAGGTGGCGCTAAATTTGGACTTGGCTTTGGATTGCAGGTAGAATTTAGGATTAATTCGACCGCTTCGTTTGTTACTGGTGTTGGAGGAGACTTTTTAGGAGGTAAACAAAATTATAATTATGATCAAGGCTATGTATTATCAAAAGATGGTGAATATGTAGATTCAAAAACAATTGATTTTACACAAAGTGCCCAACAAATTCATGATGAGGCTGCTTTAAATGGAAACAAATTTTATGAATTAAAATCAAGATCAATTAAAGCAACCTACATAACAATTCCAGTTTTATTAAAACTTATGACTAAGGATATCGCTGGTCTTAAGTATTTCGGCATCTTTGGTGGAAATATTGGAATCCAAAGCAAGTTTAAAGCAACTGATGAAATTAGTGAATTAGCAACTACTGGTACAGGAACTAATACAGTTTATAATACAGGGACAAGTTCAATAAAAATTGATGAAATGAGACCGAGTGGAGATTTAATTCCATTAAATATAGGATTAAATGCTGGTATAGGTGCAGAGTATAATTTATCAGGTAGTACATCCATTTTTTTAAGTATTAATTACATGCGCGGATTTATAAACCAATATCAAAAAAATTCTGATATAATGGTTGATAAAATGAAGGATAACATTAATAATACTAATAATATTGGGAATGCTGAAGAACCCATTAGATCAAAACAAAGTGCTTTTAGTGATGGAATACAAATAAACATAGGTGTATTATTTTAATCAAAACTAATTTATTAAAAAATCCCATCCCCACAACTCGCGGATGGGATTTTTTGTTTTTATATTTACCAAACATAATTATGAAACATCAAGAAATCATAAACCACATTGTTAACTGGCTAAAAGAATATTCCATAAATTCTAAAACAGAAGGATTTGTGATTGGAATTTCTGGTGGTATTGACTCAGCATTAACATCAACACTTTGCGCCTTAACTGGTAAAAAAGTAATTTGCTTAAATATGCCTATCAGGCAACATAAAACCGAATACGATAGAGGTAATGAGCATATTTTATGGCTCAAAAAAAACTATCCAAATGTTACAAGTGCCGAAGTAAACTTAACTTCTATTTTTGAAGAAATGGAAAAAACATACGATAGTACTATTCAAGATTTTTTAACAATGGCAAATACCAGAGCAAGATTAAGGATGACTACTCTATATGCTTATGCAGGGCATCATAAATTATTAGTGGCTGGTACAGGAAATAAAATTGAAGATTTTGGAATTGGTTTTTTTACAAAATATGGAGATGGAGGAGTTGACATGAGTCCGATTGCCGACTTAATGAAATCACAAGTATATGCTTTAGCAGCAAAAGTTGGTGTTGTTGATGCTATTTTAAATGCAAGGCCAACCGATGGTTTATTTGCAGATGGAAGAACAGACGAAGACCAAATTGGAGCAAGTTATGATGAATTAGAATGGGCAATGCTATATGTTGAAAGCAAACAATCCTACACTCTGTCTGACCGTCAAAAAATAGTCATGGAAATTTATCAAAGCAGAAACAAAGCTAATAGACATAAAATGGAGTCTATCCCTGTTTGTATTATTCCAAAAGAATATTTAGCTTAGTTTTATGGAAAAACGAACCTGCATAGAATGTGGAGAAACATTTAATGGAAGAGTAGATAAAAAATTTTGTAGTGATTTATGCAGGAATTCGCACAACAATAAAAT
>CANHPI010000028.1 GCA_947462425.1 Bacteroidota bacterium | reverse complement strand
TACACCACCTAAACGTTTTCCAACATCTTGTCCATATAGTAAAGCATTAGGATGTTTTTCCATAATTTCACGGATAGCAAATAAAGCACTATCTACCATAACGGTTTTCTCCTTGCCGCTTGGTTCTCTATTACCTTTTTCTTCAGTAATTGGAGTTGGTGCAAAATCATGTAATAATAAATCTTCGGGACGTGGATCTTCTTCTAATAATGCTTTTTGATATTCAGACTCTACAAAAGCTACAGCATCTTCCTCAATTTTTTTAATCTCTATAGCATCTACTCCAGCAATAATTAATTGATTTCGTAAACGAGGTAAGGGATCTCTTTTTGCAGATTCTTCTAAATCATCTCTATACCATTCTTTACGAACGCCAGATGTATGATGATTTAACAAAGGAACCTTTGCATGAATCAACATAGGTCGGCGCTCTTTACGAATAATTTCAAAGCATTCATTAATTGTATTATATGATGTAATAAAATCAGTTCCATCAATAGTGCGAGTTTCTAAACCTTTAAATCCTTTAGCATATTCTGTTATATCTTGTGAACGTATTTCGCGTGCATGTGCCGAAATATCCCATTCGTTATCTTGTACTAAATATAAAATTGGTAACTTTTTAAGAGTGGCCATTTGAAATGCTTCCGCTACTTCACCTTCCGTACAACTTGCATCACCTAACGAACAAACAGCCACCGGATTTTTTCCCTTAAAATCTTTTTGTAATTTATTTAATTCTAAATATTGCAAACCCATAGCAATTCCCGTTGTTGGAATTGCCTGCATTCCAGTAGCACTACTTTGGTGAGGAATTTTTGGCATATCATCGCGTCTTAAACTTGGATGACAATAATAAGTTCTTCCTCCAGAAAATGGGTCGTTACGTTTTGCTAATAATTGCAACATTAATTCAAATGGTGTAATGCCAATACCTAGCATGATACTATCATCACGGTAATATGGACTAACAAAATCTTGTGGCAATAATTGCAAACCTAATGCTAATTGAATAGCTTCATGCCCGCGAGATGTAGCATGAACATACTTTGCTGTTATTTCTTTATTAGCTTCATATAACTCTGCCATGCTTTTAGCAGTGCACATTAATTTGAAAGCTTTTTTTAGAGTGTCAATAGGAATTTTTTCTTTCACAGAAGTGGGTTATAATAATGATTTGGCTAATTAAAATAGTAATACTTAAAGAACTAAATGTATAAAAATTTAGTTTATTCTCTATCAAAAACATACTAAAATATAGGATTTTTATCTAATTTTTAAATAAAATGTAGCGTTTTTTATCCTTTAAGAATCGATTATTTAATAATCACCCCTTTTTTATCAATAAAAGGAATCATTTGAAAGTTAGCTTCGATAATGGATTCGGGTAAAAAAACAAATTGCTTATCAAATAATTGTCCATTTGCGGTAAAACTAATCCAATATTCGTTACTCAAACCAAATACTTCTTTAGAAACTGGTTCAATTAGTTTATAATCTAAAGTTTGAATCTCTTCGAAATAATGACGCAGCGTACTTGTTTTTTTCTTAACTTCATTAATGATACCATAACCAGTTGAAGTAATTAATACATTTTTTATACTTTCTTCCTGAAAATTAAAAACATAAGCATTGTACTCATCAAGACCTTCAAACTCTTGTACTATTGCAATGGCTATATCATATACCTCCGGAAAAACGATGTCTTTTATCATTGTGCTACTAAATTTAACCGCAAAGAGGCGGAGATTTTGCGCAAAGAGCGCAGCGTATTTTAAACTAACTTAATTAAATAATTTTCTTTTTTGCCTTTACTTACTAATAAATATTTTTCACTGTTAAATGAATCCAAATTTAAAACAGCATTTACATCTGTTAATTTAGTTTTATTGATACTTAGAGCATTACCAGAAACCATTTTACGAGCTTCAGTTTTGCTAGGAAATACAGGCGCTTTATCTACTAAAAAATCAACCACATTAATTCCATTAGCAACATCTGCTTTGCTTACTTCAAAGGTATCAATACCGCCCAACATTTTTTCAAAAGAATCTGCATTTAAGTTAACTACATCTTCGGTTTTTGATTTAAATAAAAATTCAGCTGTTTCAATGGCTTGTAAATAATCTGATTCACTATGTACCCTAATCGTAATTTCTTTTGCTAATGTTTTTTGTAAATGGCGTTCGTGAGGTGCTGCTGAATGTTTAACTTCTAAATCTTCTATGTCTGATTTAGAAAGTAATGTAAAAATACGCACATATGATTTAGCATCATCATCACTCACGTTTAACCAAAACTGATAAAATTTATATGGCGAGGTTTTCTCTCTATCTAACCAAATATTTCCACCTTCTGATTTTCCAAATTTAGTTCCGTCTGCTTTTTTAATTAATTGAGTAGTTAATGCAAATGCTTCTCCACTTGCTTTGCGGCGAATAAATTCCGTTCCTGTAGTAATATTTCCCCATTGATCAGAGCCACCCATTTGAATTTTACAATTACGTTCTTTCCATAAATAGTAAAAATCGTAACCTTGAATTAACTGGTAACTAAATTCTGTAAAAGACATTCCTGTATCGCCATTAATTCTGTTTTTTACAGAATCTTTAGCCATCATATAATTTACGGTAATGTGTTTTCCGGCATCACGAATAAAATCTAGGAACGAGTAATTTTTAAACCAATCATAATTATTAACTAATTCTGCACTATTATCTCCACAATTAAAATCTAAAAACTGACTTAATTGTTTTTTTATTCCTTCAACGTTTTTATCTAAAGTATCTGCGTCTAACAAGTTGCGTTCTGCTGATTTTCCGCTTGGATCACCAACCATACCAGTAGCACCACCAACCAAAGCTAGTGGTTTATGTCCAGCCAACTGAAAACGTAATAGTGTCATAATTTGCGCTAAACTTCCCACATGTAAACTATCAGCCGTTGGATCAAAACCTATGTACCCAGTAACGACTTCATTATTTAATAACTCTTCAGTTCCAGGCATCACATCATGTAAGATGCCACGCCATTTTAATTCTTCTATAAAATTTGTTTTCATTATCTTAATTGAGTTTCAAAAATAGAAATAATAAGTTGATTTTTTATTTTTTATAGCCACATATCCATTTTGTATTTGATAGAATAGGACTAATAGTTTATTTAAAATTTAATGAATTTTACCTGCTATCTCTTAAACTTTTATTTATTATATAGGAATTGTATTAAGTTTTTTTATTTAGGATAGTTGGAGGATAGTATTGATTTATTATGATTAGAGTTGATTTTACAGTACGCTTTTTTTAGTTTAATTATAAAACTTTTTTAAAGTTCATAATTCTTTTTTCAAAAAGGGTGAAGTATATCCTTTTTTTGATTTTACTAATTCTTCAGGCGTTCCTGTAAATATAATCTCACCACCACCTTTTCCGCCTTCCATACCAACATCAATAATATAATCGGACACTTTTATAATATCCATATTATGTTCAATTACTAAAACCGTATTTCCAGTTTCTACTAATCTGTTTAATACACCTAATAATATTCTAATATCTTCAAAATGTAATCCGGTTGTGGGTTCATCTAAAATGTATAATGTATTGCCCGTATCTCTTTTACTTAATTCAGTAGATAATTTTACACGCTGTGCTTCGCCACCGCTCAAGGTTGTTGCTTGTTGTCCTAAGGTAATATAACCTAAACCAACATCTTGTAATGTTTTTATTTGTCGGTAAATAGTTGGAAGGTTTTCAAAAAAATCACAAGCTTGGTCAATGGTCATGTTTAGCACATCACTAATTGATTTTCCTTTGTAACGAACTTCAATTGTTTCTCTGTTATAACGTTTACCATTGCATTCGTCACAGTTAACGTAAACATCTGGTAAAAAATTCATTTCAATTGTTTTCACACCTGCACCGCCGCATGTTTCACAACGACCACCTTTTACATTAAACGAAAAACGTCCAGGTTTGTAACCTCTAATTTTTGATTCGGGTAACTCAGCAAATAAATTCCTTATATCTGAAAAAACGCTTGTATAGGTAGCAGGATTACTTCTTGGAGTTCTACCAATGGGTGATTGATCAATATCAATTACTTTATCAATGTTTTCTATTCCTGTAAAAGATTTATAGGGTAGGGGACGCTTTTCTGAATTATAAAAGTAGTTACTTAAAATGGGATATAAGGTTTCATTAATTAAACTTGATTTACCGCTACCACTTACTCCTGTGATGCAAATAAATTTACCTAAAGGAATTTCGATATTTACATTTTTCAAATTGTGTCCGGTACAACCTTTTAATACTAATTTTTTTCCATTTCCTTTTCTCCGAACTTTTGGTATTTCAATATTTCTTTTACCAGTAATATAATCAGCTGTTACTGTATTAAATTTCAACATTTGTTTAGGTGGAGCAGCGGCAACCACTCGTCCACCATGCACCCCAGCGCCAGGACCTATATCAATAACATAATCACTTTCAGTAATCATGTCTTTATCATGCTCAACTACCAAAACACTATTTCCAACATCTCTTAGATTTTTTAAAGCATCTATCAATCGCATATTATCGCGTTGATGCAATCCAATACTTGGTTCATCTAAAATATATAACACCCCTACTAATTGCGAACCTATTTGAGTTGCTAATCTTATTCGTTGAGCTTCGCCGCCGCTTAATGTTTTTGATGAACGATTTAATGTTACATAATCTAAACCAACTTCCAATAAAAAACCAATACGGGTTCTGATTTCTTTTAATACTTCTTTTGCAATTACATTTTGCGATTTGTTTAATCGCTTTTCAATGTCTTTAAACCAATCTCCTAAAATATTAATATCCATTTCAGATAATTCAGAAATGTTTTTACCATCAATTTTAAAATAAAGCGCTTCTTTTTTTAAGCGAGTACCTTCACAAACTTCACAGTTAACTTTATTGGTAAACCCTTCAACCCATTTACTCATTGCAGGTGAGGGATTTTCTTCTGCTTGTCGAGATATGTGAGTTGCTATTCCATCAAATGCAGTGCTATAACCGTTAGAATTTGTATCTGATTTTATGGTAAATAATTCTTCAGTTCCGTTTAATAGAATATTTACTGCTTCCTCAGGAATATCTTCAAAAGGAGTGTCTAAGGTAAATTTATATTTTTCACCAATAGCTTCAATTTGCTTAAATACCCAAATACCTTTTGAGGGACCCAATGGCGCTATGGCACCTTTACGAATTGATATTTTTTGATTAGGAACAATTTTACTAATATCGACTTCTGATACAACTCCAAGTCCGTTGCAATGTGGACATGCACCATAAGGCGAATTAAATGAAAATAAATTTGGTGCAGGTTCATCGTATGAAATTCCGGAAGTGGGACACATTAAAGAACGACTGAAAAATTGAACTTTACCGAATCCAAAAGAAGATGTTGTTTTCTTCTTTGGTTTCATATGTTCTTCTAAATGTTCCAAAACCATAATGGTTCCCTTACCTTGTTTCATAGCTGTTTGCAGAGACTGGTATAAACGAGGTTTAATATCCTTGGCAATTTCTAAACGATCAATCACAATTTCAATATCGTGAATTTTATAACGATCAACTTGCATTTTAGGCGTAATATCAACTATGGCACCATCAATGCGGACTTTATTAAAACCCTTTTTTCTGACATCTTCAAACAATTCTCTGTAATGGCCTTTGCGTCCTTTAACCACAGGAGCTAATAAATTTATTTTTTTTTCTTTGTACTTTTCTAAAATTAAGTCAATGATTTGATCGTCACTATAACGTACCATTTTCTCGCCAGTTACATATGAATAAGCTTCTCCTGATCGGGCAAATAATAAACGTAAAAAATCGTAAATTTCAGTAATGGTACCTACTGTTGACCTTGGATTTTTATTAACGGTTTTTTGTTCGATTGAAATAACAGGACTTAATCCTGAAATTTTGTCAACATCAGGGCGTTCCATGTTTCCTAAAAATTGTCGAGCATAACTCGAAAAGCTTTCAATGTAACGTCGTTGTCCTTCTGCATAAATCGTATCAAAAGCTAATGATGATTTACCACTACCACTTAACCCAGTAAGCACTACTAATTTATTGCGAGGAATATTAATAGAAATATCTTTTAAGTTGTGGGCACGAGCTCCAATAACTTCAATTTGTTCGTCTTCCATCTATTTTTGGTTCAAAATTTAAGATTTATTTATCTTAAATTATTTTTTTAAAGTATCAGTTACTATTGTTAAAGTATCTGTTGTAGTTTTTAGCATTACTATTGAATCAGGATTTAAATCTTTGGGAAACACGTCACTATAATAAACACTTAGATCTATGTTTTTGTTTTTAGGAATTTTAAATTGAAGGATTTTTCTATCCGGATTATGAAGTTCCTCGCCAATTATCCAAGGATTAAATATTTTTAATGTATATATATCGCTATTAATATGATTTGCAAAAGCCTGTAAATTTGTAATTGAGGAATCTACTTTTATTATTTTAAAGGCAGGAAAACCATTTGATTTTTTTATTTTATTTTTTACGCCAAAATGCGTAGGATTAGAGAGTAATGTTTTATAGGCTAAAATTCGATATATAAAACTCCCTGTTTCTTTGTTGAGCAATAAATCGTAATAATTATCTGTATTTTGTTTTTTTAAGGCACTTTGAATGCCACCAATTCCAACATTATAGGCAGCGGCTGAAAGTGTCCAGTTTTTAAAGTAATTATAAGCATCTTTAAAATGTTTACAGGCTACAACAGTCGATTTTTCAACATCTAGACGCTCGTCAATTTCATCGTTAACTGTTAGTCCATAATGTTGGGCTGTTACAGACATCAATTGCCAAAATCCAGTTGCTCCCATTGGAGAAACAACGTTTGATAAATGACTTTCAATAATAGCAACGTATTTAAAATCATCAGGAATACCTTCTTTTTTTAAGATGGGTTCAATTATAGGAAACCATTTTTGTGCTTTGTTAAATAAGGCTAATGAGGAGTTTTTCCATGATTTATTGGTAAAAAATTCTTTCTCTAAACTTTCTTTTATTACATAATCATTTTGCGGAACACGTTCTCCAGCAAATTCTAAATTAGAAGGGATATTTAATCCTAATACTTTGTAATTAGAATTTGAGTAATCTAAAGAATTTAAATTTGGAATAAATAGCATCCATTTTATTAAAAATATGATAATAAACCAAAACAAAAAACTCACATATGTTTTCTTATAGAGAGGAGTTGGCTTGCTAAATAATTTTAATATCCAAACAGATATGGTCACTTTCTTTTTATAATCGTATTTAAATATAAAGATAGGAAAGTGAGAGCACAAAAAATAATAGAAATAACAAACCAAGTGTGTTGATAATTTAATATTATTTTTAATGCTAATGAAAAGCCAATTAAACCAATAACAAAAAATAAAATAGCAATTCTTTTTTCTGTAATTCCCCTAAAAAATAAATGATGAGTTGTGTGATCTTTGCCTCCAATAAAAGGCGATTGTCCTCGTTTTATCCTATTAATACTTACAGTTATTGTATCAGTTAATGGTAAAATAAAAACCAAAGCTACTGAAATAAACCCTTGTAAAATAGGGTTAAAAGAAAACAACAAATTGTTACTGAATGAAAATGAGTTCCAACAATAATCTATACCAATAATCGATAAAAATGCACCTAAAAATTGACTACCAGTATCTCCCATAAACATTTTAGCGGGATGCCAATTATAAACTAAAAAACCAAGTAAAGAGCCTAAAATACCTAAGCTTAAAATTGGTAACGGAGAAAGTATTATATTTAAATTAAGAGATAATGCGATAATAAACATTAATATTGCAATTGATACAATGCTAGTGATTCCATCCATATTATCAAGCATATTAATAGAATTCATTAAGCCAATTACCCAAAAAATTGTCATTCCAAAATTTAATGCCTCATTGGAAAATATATTAATCTTTGTTTCAGTAAAATATAATATTAGTCCGCAAGATAATTGTATAATAAACTTTAATAATGGCTGAGTATTATAAGCATCATCAGCTAATCCCATTAAGAAAGCTATTGTACAAACAATAAAAATACCAATAATTTTAAGGCTACTGTAATTTAAAGGAAGAAGATGGTCAATGAAATTTAAAATAATAAATGTAATTAAAAACACTACAAAAAATGAGATACCACCAATAGATGGTCTTATTTTTGGATTCCAACGAATTTCCTTTTGTGCATTATTTTGATTCCGAACACCAAGTGTTTGAGAAAATTTTAATAATATAGAATTAAATAAAACTGATAAAATGAAAGTAATTCCAATTGTTATAACTACAAATAATAATATATTATTTTGAAAATAACTCATATTAGAATGGACTTATAAAATCTTTAAACTTTGTGCCGATTAAATCTTTTTCAGATAATAGTGGATTTGAAATATTCCAATTTATTTTTAAATCGGTATCGTTCCATAATACTGTACCTTCTGAAGATTTGTTATAAAGATTCGTGCATTTGTAGGAAAATATTGTATTGTCTTGTAATGTTAAAAAACCATGAGCAAAACCTGGTGGAATATAAAACATAGTTTTATTTTCCGCTGTTAATTCAATTCCAATATGTTCACCATAAGTTGGAGAGTTTTTTCTAATATCAACGGCCACATCTAAAACAGCACCTGTAATAACACGAACCAATTTTCCTTGATCGTAGGGTGGTGCTTGAAAATGTAAGCCTCTTAAAACTCCTTCATTTGATAGTGATTGGTTGTCCTGAATAAATTTAACGTTAATACCCTGTTTTCTGAAATCCTCCTCATTGTAACTTTCAAAAAAATAACCTCGAGCATCTCCAAATATTTTAGGATGAATAATTAATAAGTCTTTTATTTTTGTTTCTATTATTTCCATAATTTAGAAAAACCAGTTTTTTTTTCAACTTTATCGTCAGAATAATATCCATTACCATAGCCGTATCCATGACCATAACCGTAACCGTATTTATAGCCGTAATTAGCTCTGGAAATATCTACACCGTTTAATATTATTGATAAATTTTTTATGTTACCTTCATTAATTAACTTATCTAAAATCTGAACAAATCCTTTTTTTGAATAATCGGCTCTAAACACATAAATTGGATAATCAGCTTTTTGAATAGTAGTAACGCCATCTGTTACTAATCCAATAGGTGGATTATCAAATACAATATAGTCATAAGACTCTTTTAATTCCTTTATTAGATAATCTAAACGTTCACTAATAATTAATTCGGAAGGATTCGGTGGTATTGGTCCAGCAGTTATATAATCTAAATTTGGAAAATGACTTTTATTAATTCCGTCTTTAGTTGGTGTCATGTTTGTTAATATTGTGCTCATTCCAACATCATTAGATACTCCAAATCCTTTATGAATTTTTGGTTTTCGCATATCTAAGTCTAACAATATAACTTTTTTACCTGTATAAGCTAAAATACCAGCAATATTTAAACAAACAAAAGTTTTTCCTTCACCTGAAATTGATGATGTTACCGCAACTATTTTTGGACCTTCAGTATTATTAATAAAATATAAATTAGATCTAATACTCCTAAAAGCTTCGGCAATTTGAGATTTTGGATTTTTATCAACTACCAATTGAGATACAGGAACATCGCTTTCGTAATTTGGAACAATACCTAAAACAGAGATAGATGCATCAATATTATTTACAATATCATTTACAGAAGTTATTTTATCGTGTAAGAAATATCTGATGAAGATAAGTAAAAGAGAAAGCAAAAAAGCAACAAGAATAGCCACAATAATAGTAGTTTTTTTATCTGGAAATACCCACTTACCATCATTTATAGCTTCTTCTAAAATTACATTTTGAGAAACGAAACCTGCTTTCGAAATAGAAAATTCTGTTTTTTTCTCAAGTAACATAGTATAGTACTTTTCTCTAATACTAAATAGTCTCATTAATCGCGAATGTTCAAGATCTTCATCTGGATTGCTAACATTTTTACCTTGATATTCAGCATATTTTTGATTTAGGGTTGAATACCGAGATTTATATTTTAATCGAACTGAATTAATAGTTTCGATTAGCAGTTTTTTTTGAGTTTCAATATTAAAATTTATTTGTTTAATATTTTCGCTATTTGGAGTTAGCATATATAACAAATCCTCTTTTTCTAACAATAATTTTTGAATATTTTGAGTGTATTCTTTTATAGCATTTTCGTACTCGGTTCCTGAAATAAGCGAAATAAGTTGATAGCTATCAATACCTTTATTTTTTAATATATTTTGTTGAAGTTCCGCTAAAATTTTCTCTTCTAATTCTACTTTTAAAATATCATCTTCTATTTTGGATAATCTAATTGCGTTAACATCAACTGCATCATCCTTAACATTATAATTATGGTCTTTTCGAAATTCTTGTAAATTACTTTCTGATGATTTTAAATCACCATAAACCAATTCTAATTGCTCACTGATAAAAGCTAAAATACTTTTAGAACTTTCACTTTTTCGTTCAACGTCAAAATCTAAATATTCTTTTGAAATAAGATTTACTAATGCCTTTGATTTTTGAGGATTAACATCTGTTACTTTAATTTGTATAGTTTTAGCTGCTTCATTTATTAACTTAATATCAATTTTGGTTTGAAGATTAGCTGTAATATTGTCAATATTATTTATTATGAAATACGAATTTTCACTTTCGGTTAATTGTTGTTTTATTTCTTGTTTATTAATTAAAGCGTTTGGTGAAATGCTTAAATCAAAGTATATAGAATTGATTACATTAAACGTTGTAAATGGAATTATATGATTTTTACCATCAGCACTAAATGAAATAGTTCCTGAATTTAGTGTGTTAAATTTTATATAAATTTTAGTACCATAAATCGTATTTATTTTAACATTAAATTTTACAAAATAAGGAGATGAATTATAAAGCTCGTTATTTTTAAAAGTTCCTTCGTTAAAATAACTAATTTGAACATCTGATTTTTCAACAACTCGTTTTAAAAATATTTTTGAACGAATTTGTTCCATAGCTTCTGCTATCTTATTATCACCATTATTTTCAAATTTGGTCATTTGCAGAACTTCTGAAGCTTGGTTATTTTCATTTATCTGAATAATAGTTGACGACTGATATTCAGGTTGACTGTATCTTAAGTAAACAGATGCTACTCCAATACTAATAATGAAAAATATTAATACAAACCAAAGACTTTTTTTTGTGATATAAACAGCCAATCCTAAATCTAATTCACCACTAAATTTAGAAACTCTATCTCTATACTTATCTATCGTATTATTTTCTTGTGATTGTATCATTTTACCCTTGTTACTAAGGTGTAAAGTAAAAATGTTGATGAAATTAAAGAAATAAGAGGAGTTAATTCCCCAACTAACGTTCTTGCAAATCGATATCGTGGTTCAACATAAATAATGTCATGTGCTAAAACTACAGAGTTTCCAACAGCTATTCCTTCAATTTTTGATAAGTCCATTAAATAAACTTTTGGTTTTTCGTTATCTTGATTTCTAATTAATTTAACTTTGTATGCTTTCCCATCTTCTGCAATTCCTCCGGTTAGCGCTAATGCTTCAATTACTGTTGTATTATTGTTTGTTAGGTTTAATACTTTAGCAACACCTCCGTTTCCAGGGAATACAATTACACGTTTATTAATCACAGTCAAAAACACAAAAGGCTTTACATAGTAATCTGCATAAACTTGTTCTAGATACTCAGTTGCCTCTCTTATACTTAATCCTGATAATTTAACTCTTCCAATTAAAGGTAATTTACAAGTACCATCTCTAGTTACTACATAATCTAAATCAATAAATCTTGACAATTGACCGGTACTTGCTAAATCAACAATTTTAAAACCTTCATTTGAGAAAATTCTAACATTAATAATATCATTTGCATCAATTTTATAATCCTGTTTAATTAGAGAGTCTGCAATTTTATCATAGGTATAATCTTTAGACGTTTTTAACATTAAGTTTGACCTAAAAACTTTACAAGAGGAAAAATAAAATAGAATTGAAAGAAAAAGAAAATATTTATAAAAACGCATATGTGTTATATTATATTACAAAGTTAAAATTTATCTGCTAATATCAAAAATCAAACTCTTTTTAATAATTGATTATACAAGATTCTCATATCTTTCACTAATCGAGCATAACTGAATTTTGCCATTGCCCATTCCTCTCCTTTTTTTGAAGAATTAAAAAGTTGTGTTTTATTATTTATAGACTTCAATAAATTTAAAAAAAACATGTTTTTGTCATTAATATTAGATAATAAACCACATTCGGGATGCAAAACATCTTCAATTCCACCAACATTGGTTGAAACTACATATTTACCGGCAGCTTGAGCTTCAATTATGCTAACTGGTGTACCTTCGTTTAGTGAGGTGAGCGTAACAATATCTAAACCATGCAATGCCCATTCTACATTTGTGATCCAAGAGGTGAAAATAACATCTACATCATCCTTTGGATTATTTGACCAATTAATATTATTGTGTTTACAATCGTTAATAATAGAATCGCGCGTATCCCCATCTCCAATAATAAAAGCTTTAAAATCTTTTATGCCATGTTGTTTTAAATATGCAAGGGCTTCAATAAACAAACCATGGTTTTTAATTGGCGCTAAACGACCTATTATTCCAATGGCAAGTTGGTTATCTTTAAGATTATATTTTTCTCTGAATTCTTTTCTGTTTTGCTCTTTATTTATTGTAAATCTATTTAAATCAAAACCTAAGGGAACTACATGAATTTTATTTTTTTTTGCAATTTTAAATTCTTCTGATAATTCGAGTTTTTGTTTATTACTAATGGCAACAATAGCAGTAGAGTGCTTTGCTAAATAACGTTCAATTATTTTATAAAAATTTGTTTTAAATTTCCCAAAATAAGAATGAAAAACATGGCCGTGAAACGTATGAATTATAATTGGAACTTTACAATGTATAGCTGCTAAACGACCAATTGCTCCAGCTTTTGAAGCGTGAGTATGAACAATGTCTGGCTTAAATTCGGAAATTATTTTTTTAATTTCCTTATAAGCTGCATAATCTGATTTTAAATTAATTTCACGTTGAAATTGTTTTAAAACTCTTGGCTTTAATCCTAAACCTTCAGGTATATATAACGAACTGTCTTCACCTTCTTCTTCTGGACCACCTACTAAAAGTGTTTCATAATCAGGTTCCAAATATTTTGATAAATAACTTACATTATAAGTTATGCCACCTATATTAAAACGATTAATAATTCTTAGAACCTTTGGCAAAGCTTTATTTTAAATTTAATTCAGTTGATAATTGTTTAAAGTCAATACCATCAAAATTAC
>CANHPI010000027.1 GCA_947462425.1 Bacteroidota bacterium | reverse complement strand
TGAGGCTGTTAATGTTACAGTTTGTCCTGCGCAAATTGCACCAGTGGGAGTTTGACTTACCGGTAATGCCGGAGGATTAGAAAAAGCTATGGAGACAGTTTGAGTTACAGGAAATCCTGGACACGTATTAATGTCAGAATATTTAACTGTATAGGTAGTTGCGGCTGTAGGATTGGCTGTAACCACAGAGCCACTTGTGGCAGCTAATCCACCTGAGGCAGGTGCTGACCAAGTATATGTCCCCGTTGCTCCCAATCCAGATGCTGTTAATGTTACAGTTTGAGGACCACACGTTGTTGTAGGATTTACAGTTGCTATAATATTAGGCTGATTAGCACAAGACAAACCATTTACATCTAAAAACACACCAGAGTCATAAATACCATCCGAATCGTCCCAAACTCCAATAGTCATTGTATATGTTTGGCAAGGGGTAACAACGGTTGATGCTGTTAATACAGTTGTTTTTCCATCATATATTAACCCTGGAGGATCGGCTATATAATAGGCGCAATTTTTACAAGGTCCTGTATTTGCGCTACCATTGTTTACATTTTGAATTGAAACAGGAGTTGTTGTGCCAGGTAATGTTGCAATATTAGTTTGATTGAAGTTTCCACCAGCAGGATTAGGACCACTTATCACAAAACCAAACACATCATTTATTGAACCTGTAGCAAATTCAGGATATTCTTCGGAGGCAAAAACATAATTAATACTGAGAGTGGCACAACTTGGAGTAATTAAAAAATTGATATAGCAGCCATCATAAGAACTTCCAGGGCCATTACCTGTTAATACATCACCTAAAGCAGAACCACTCCCTCCACTAAATGAATTATCTATACTATTAAATCCTGATGGAGGACCTGCAACATTGGCCGCACTTCCGGTTGTTAATAAAATTCCCGAATTTAAGGTTCCGCCTAAAGCACTATTTCCATTAGCAAAGGTGGCATAGGCTCCAGCAGGACAGGTAATTGATAACCCAGAAACAACTACTCCATTACCTTGCAATAAAGCTTGCATTTGTGCAATACTTGGATTTATGGCAGTAGTTATCTGTCCAAAAAAATGCGATAATGAACTTAGAAAAAAAATAATTAAAAATATTTTTTTCATATAAATATTAAAATGATTATTAAATAATCTTTAAATATAAAATAAATGGATAAGTAAAGCAAATTTAAATTATCTAAAATTAGTGGAACTACCTTTTTAATTAGTGAATATATACGTTATTTTAATTATCCTTTTATTTGGGTCTAAAATCATATCTTTACCAAAATTTAGAGCAATGATTCAGATAGGAAAAACAAACACCTTAACTATACTAAGACAAACACCTCCCGGCATGTTTTTGGGCGATGATGAAAATGAGGTGGTATTATTGCCAAATAAATGCATTGAGCCCGATTTTAAAGTTGGAGACGAAATTGAGGTGTTTATTTATAAAGATTCTGAAGATAGAATTATTGCCACACGACTAAAGCCTTATGTTGAAATAAATCAGTTTGCTTATTTAAATGTTTCTGAAGTATCACGGGTTGGTGCTTTTTTAGATTGGGGTTTAGAAAAAGATTTATTTGTTCCTTTTAAAGAACAAAAACAAAAAATGATTGAAGGGCAGAGTTATGTTGTGTTTATTTATTTAGATGAATTATCAGAGCGAATTGTTGCTTCCAGTAAAATAAATAAATTTATCAGCAACGAAACGTTGCATGTTGAACAAGGAGAAGAAGTTGATTTATTAGTTTATAACGAAACAGATTTAGGTTATACCTGTGTTATAAATGGTATGCACAAGGGATTGATTTATCATAATGATATTTTTACTGATTTAGCGGTTGGTGATGATACTAAAGGTTATATTAAATTAATAAGAGAGGGAAATTTAATTGATTTAAGTTTACAAAAGGTTGGATTTAAACATGTTCTTTCTTCCACTGAAAAAATATTAGAATATTTAATTACTCACGATGGTTTCTTAGAATTAACCGATAAATCATCCCCAGATTTAATCGAAAGACGATTTGACATGAGTAAAGCTACATATAAAAAATCAATTGGTATTTTATATCGTCAGCGTAAAATTACAATTCATCCTGATGGTATACGTTTGGTTATTAGTAAAGAAGGGGAAGAAATAAAAGGAGTTTAGTCCTTAAGATGAAATACATCATTTTTTGTAAATACTCTTACAGGATAAATTGCTGCTAAAAAACCAATTCCCATTACTACTCCAAGTATCCAAACGAAGTCTTTGAATTGCATAATTATCGGATAATAAGGTATGACGTATTGGTCATCAAATGTTACGAAATGAAATTGTTGTTGTAAAACACAAACTATTAGCCCAATAATTAATCCTGAAATTGCACCAACTGAAGTAATTAGAAAACCTTCCTGCATAAAAATATTTCGAATGAATTTTTGATCCGCTCCTAAATTATACAATGTTTTAATGTCTTTTTTCTTTTCAATAATTAACATGGTTAATGCGCCAATGATATTGAATGTGGCAATAACTAAAATAAAAGCTAAAATTAAAAAAGTCCATAATTTTTCTGTTTCCAAGGTTTTAAATAACAGATCATTTGATTGGTAACGGTTTTTAATTAGATAATTTGGACCTAAAGCCAATTGTAATTGATTTTGAATTACATTTATCTGATCTTTATCTTTAACGCTTAATTCAATAATTGAAAACGCATTTGGGCAACCAAATAATTCTTGAGCAGCTTTTAAATCGATGAGTACATATTTAAAATCAAAGTCATCGTTTAAAGAAAAAATACCTGACGGACTAATTGATAATTTATTAAAAGCATCTTCTGGATTGATGCTTTCTACCTTTCCACGAATAGGAGCATAAATGGAAATAGGTGAAAAAAAGTCATTTAAATTTATACCTAATTTATTAGCGATACCTTTTCCAAAAACACCATAATTTTGATTATTGAGTAAGAAAAGATAAGAGCCCTCTACAAGAACGGTATCAAATTGAGTTAAATTTTTAAATTCAGAATCAACACCTTTTACAGTTATAACGGCTTGTTTATCATCTAGTTTAATTAAAGCGTTTTCCTCGATAGAGTAGGAGATTCCTTTAATTCCTAAATTAGATTTTATTTTATTAGTGAGTTCTTGTTTATTGGTAATGTATTTAGAATGGATTGCCGTGATTTTTATATCGGGCTCGATAGCATTATAAAGATCGGCCACAACAGCTGTTAAGCCATTCATAGCTGAAAGTACAATAATTAAGGCAGCTGTTGTAATAGCTATTGCAATAATGCTAATCCAGGAAATAACATTGATAGCATTGTTAGATTTTTTAGAAATTAAATAACGCTTAGCTATGAAAAAAGAAAGATTCAAATTTTATAAAAAGTAAAGTTCTAACAATTGTAAAAATACAAAATTTATTAATTATAAATGGGTTGCTTGTATATGGTAAACAATTGATTTACGTATTCATTTGATTTCATAATTTTATTTTAGTTAAATTTGGTAAACTTTTAAAACTTTAAACATGAAAACAACTTTACTTTTTGCTTCTTTATTGATAGGCGGTTTATTTCAGTTAACTGCTCAATGTACTATTGCACCTACATGTTCAATGGCAACTTTAGGATATTGTACATCACCAGCAACTGCCACACCATTACCAAATGCATCCGAATCAACTCCCTATACAACTAATATTCAAGTAAGTATTGGTACAAGTGCCTTAGGTGGTTTTGCAACCATTACAGATGCTACGGTAACTGCTGTTACTGGCTTACCAGCAGGATTAAACTCTTCTACAAATCCTACTAGTGGAATCATTGTTGGAGGATCTCATGGTTGTGTGCTTATTTCAGGAACTCCTGCACTTGGTTCTGCTGGAAGTTATACGGTTACAGCAAGTATAATAGCAAATACGAGTGCCGGGGCTGTTCCAGTTTCTGGCACATGGCCATTAACGGTAACTGGAACAGCAGGAATTCAACCTCTTAATCAGGTTTCTAACTTTTTCATTTCACCAAATCCAGCAACATCTGAATTATTTATTTCTTCAACTACTCATTTTGGTAAAGTGCAAGTTATTGATGCTTTAGGTAAAATTGTTTTAGCACATGATGCTAATTATACTCCTCAAACAATTATCAATATTAGCTCATTAAATAAAGGCGTTTACTTTTTACAAGTAAACGATGGTGCAAATGTAACTACTAAGAAATTTATTAAAGATTAATTTCTTTAATTTTATTTTAAAAGTAATTACTAATCTATAATTGGGTGAAACCTCGCTAATAATTAGTGAGGTTGCTTATATTTTTATTTTAATTTCTGATAATTCTCTAAAAATACTTTAGTATTGTGTCATATTTTTTTTTGTTTTTTTGCATAAAAATGAAGTGAGTTCAATTTTTTTAAATAATATTTTTTTGCAATTAATCATTACCATATATTATATAGCTTGGTTTACCCAATCATAAATGATTAAACTAGCTAAACAATATGACTCTCGATAGTTATCGGGATAAAAAACAATAAATATCTAGATATGAAATTAAAATTAAGTTTAGCCATATTATTAGCTGTAAATGTTTTAAATGCTCAAGTTAATTCTCTGAATTTACTTTATAACTCAGTTCCCGGAATTGGCTGTCACTCTAATATGTCAGTCTGTTTAACAACTGGTGCACTTGCCGAATCTGGTGCTCAAATTATTGTTGATTGGACTGATGGTGATTCAGATACTTTGGTGGTTTTTTCGGCACCAAATTCACAAAATTGTTATGTGTTTGAGCATGATTATTCTCAAGTTGGAGTTTATAACGCTGTAACAGAGGTAACTAGTGGAACGTTAGGTGGCCAACTTGTAGGAACTCAAACTATAGAATGGGTAATTACTAGCACTAACAATTGTGGATTTTTCAATATCATATCCTTATTGAATCCATCAGCAACTTTCTTATCAAATGTTCCGTATGATATTACCGATAACCTTGGTGTAACAACTACCATCTATCCAAAAAACTCATTTGGCAATCAATATTATACTGAATTGGATGTAGCTAATAATTATACTGTTGGTATAAATAGTAATTGGCTGCAAAATAATGGATATACTCAAATATCACCAAACTTTGTTATAAACTCATTTGACTTAACAGGTAGAGCTGAAAACGTACCAATGAATATGACTATACAGTGTAATGGAAGTGGAATTATTCCAAACTTAGAAGTTACTTCAGCATCAGCATTTCAATTTTTAGCACCAATTCAGAGTGGTTTTGTTTCAGTTGGAATTTGTAATATTTCATGTGGTAATTATGCAAATAGTATAATTAAAATTTCTATGCCAGCTGGTATTACACCGATATTAACCAACACACCAAATTCTTCATTCTTAAATGATACAGTTACGGTTTTAATTCCATACTTAAATGGAACAACATCAGTTTCGTTTCCTTGTTCTTTTAGTGGAAGTACTCCAGCCGGAACTATACTCAATTTTTCAGTCAGTGTTTCAGCAATCGGAGAACAAGATTTTAATTATAATAATTCATCATTCTCGACGATTGTTTTAAATTCATACGATCCAAATGACAAAAATTGTAATTTACCAAGATATATTAATCCAAATTTAAAAGAGAATTTACAATATACTGTTCGTTTTCAAAATGATGGAAATTATCCTGCTTTGAATGTGGTAATTAAAGATACTATTTCAGCAAATTTAGATTTATCTACCTTTAGATTTATTGGTTCAAGTCATCCAGTGTCCTATTCTATTAATTCAACAACAAGAGAAGTAGCATTTAGATTTAGTGGAATTAATTTAGCACCATCTAGCATTAATTTAGATGATAGTCAGGGATATTTTACATATACTATTGACGAATTACCCAATTTGATTTTAGATTCTGAAATTAAAAATACAGCATATATCTATTTTGATTTCAACCCACCGATAGTAACAAACACAACAATAAACACTAACAGTTATTTGACCTCAGGATTTAATGATATTAATAATGAATTTAAATTCAATATCTTTCCAAATCCAGCCCAGCATCAAATAACATTATATTTAAATCAAAAACCAGAAGCTATTTTATTAACTGATGTTTTAGGTAATCAAATTGATTATATCATTTCAGAAAAAAAAGATAATGAATTTACACTTTCCCTCAATAATTCAATGTCTGCAGGTGTTTACTTTATTACTGTAAAAACCTCTGCAGGTTTATTAAGCAGTAAGTTTATGAAAGAATAAAAAAATGTAGTACTAGTTTAATAATTTAGTAATTATTAAATTCCTTTATTGAAAATAGCGTTTATCTTTTCCGCATAATCATAAGAATCATCAATGAAGAAATGTAATTCAGGAACAACGCGTACTTGTTTGCCAATACTGAATCCTAATATTTTACGAATATGTTGTTTTTGATCATTAATGGATTTAAATAAAGCATCAACATCTTGCGTTGCCATAATGCTTAAATAGGCTTTTGCAGAACTTAAATCAGAACTTACCCTAACAATCGTTACTGTAATAAAACCATTGTTAAACATAGTTTTTGCATTAGCTCTAAAAATTTCCGCTAACTCTTTTTGCAATAACTTTGCAACCTTACTTTGTCTAACTGTTTCCATAGTGCAAAGATAGTGAATTAGATTTTAATTCCAATCAAACACACATCATCCACTTGTTCTAAATCACCTTTCCAGGAATAAAATTTGTTTTTAATGATTGTTTCTTGATCTTTCAAATCAAATGTTTGAGTTGATAATAGTAATTCTTTTAATTGTTTGTATTTGAATTTTTTACCCTTTGGGCCTCCAAATTGATCGGCAAATCCGTCAGTAAATGTGTAAATTATATCATTGGGTTTTAATTCGATAGTATATTGTTTAAAGGGCTTTAATTCGCTACCAAAAATACCAACTGGTTGTTTTTCCCCTCTATATTCCTCCAGTTCAACCCCAGACTCTTTTTTTTTAACCACATAAAATGCATGATTAGCAGCGGCATAGTTTAAGGTCATTTGTTCTTTATCAATCACACAAATAGTCATATCCATGCCGTCTTGTTGTTCTCCAGATAATCCTTTTTGACGAAGTGCTTTGATTACTTTTTTTCTTAAGCGACTTAATATTAGCGCTGGTTCAGTTAAATCATGTTCATTAATAATTTCATTTAATAATGAAACTCCAAGCATGCTCATAAAACCACCAGGAACTCCGTGTCCGGTGCAATCGCCTGTAGCAAAAATTATTTTATCATTTTTGCCAGTAATCCAAAAAAAGTCGCCGCTAATAATGTCTTTTGGTTCAAACAACACAAAACAGTCCTTGAAAAATGCAGAGAACTCATGCTTTAAAGGCATCATGGCTGTTTGTATTTTTTGAGCATATTTGATACTGTCGGTAATTTCTTTATTTTTTTGATGAATAGTGTTATGTTGAGACTCAATAATAAATGATTTTTCTTCTAATTGATAGTTTTTTACATTTAAATCGGAATTCAAATTTTGTAATTTTTTTTCTGATTTAATTTTTAAACGGTATTGCCAAATAGCAAAACCTAATAAAGACGAAAGAATTATTAAAGCAATAATGGTAAAAATAATGATGATTCTTTGTTTTCTACTTTCCGCATTAGTTTCTGCCATTTTTTTTGCCACTTCCAATTTTTGTAATTCTTCTTTTTTACCAAAATTAAATTCTAATTCTTTTCTAACGATTTCTTTCGTTTTATCAATATTGTATAAACTATCGCGCAGAACAATAAATGCTTTAAAATGAATTAATGATTTTTCTGAGTTATGTTGTAAGAGGAATGCATTGCTTAATACTTGATGAGCGTCTTTAATCAAATACGGTAGTTTTAATTTTAAACTAGCATCAAGTGCCTTGTTACCATTATTGATAGCTTCTTTTATGTTTTTTTGATTGAAGTTGATTTGTGATAAAACTAAAGTAGCTGAAATTAATCCTTCCGCGTCTCCAATAATAGTTCTGATAGTTTTGCAACTATCAATGTGTTTTAGAGCTTCATTGTATTTATTAGTAAAATTATAATTTCGGGCAATATTTTCGTGAACATCTGCAATTCTGTTTCTGATGTTTAGTTGTTTACTAATTGATAAGGCTTTAAAATGGTAGTCTAGCGCTTTTTCATATTCACCTTTATTTTGGTGAATTTCTCCAATGTTTGTAAGGCGGCCAGATACACATTGTAAGTCGTTAATTTCCCTACAAATTTCCAGACTTTTAAATTCTGACTCCATTGCTTTATCTGATTCACCAATGTCGATGTAAATTTTATAAAGGGATAAAAAAGAATTTGCAAGCCCTCTTTTATCTTTTATTTTTTCACGAATAATGATGCTTTTTTGGATGTATTCAATTCCTTGCATATAGTCGCCTAAATGTGAAAAGGTAAGCCCTAAAAATGAATAACTAGCAGCAAGTCCTAACTCGTCTTTAATTTCATTTCGGATGGCAATGCTTTTTAATAATAGATCTTTACTTTTATCATAAAAACCTTTGTCACTATATATTGAACCTAATAAATAATAGGATACAGCTAATCCGTTTTTATCATTGATTTCTCTTGCTTTTTTAGAAGCTATGTTAATTATGTTTTCAGATTTATTTAATTCGTTTAAAGCACTTAACCCTTTTGCTTTTATATTTAATGCTTTTATAATGTATCTGTTATTATTATCGATTTTATTTAAAATTTCAATTACAGAATCTGATAATAAAATTGACAACTCATATTTGCTCTCGTTATAATGTATATTTGCTTCATAACAAAGGGCTGCAGAATAGGCGAGGCTTGATTTTGAGTTTGATGTTTTTAATCGATAAATTTCGTCTTTAGCATCATTGTATTTTCCAGTAACAGTAAGATTAAAAATCTTTGATAATTTATTTTGGATATTTTCTTCCTTTTCAAAATAATAATCAATTAGCCATTCATTTTCGCAGGTAGTATTTGTAATAGAAAAACAAACATTACTTAGGCATAAAAATATGAAGACTATTTTTTTCAAGTATTAATAATTTAAAGGAGTGATTCAACTGGTGTACAATTATCATTCTCACAAACATAACATTTTAATTTGTCTTTAAAAATGTAAGGCTTGTAAATTGATTTTCCGAGCAACATTCTTAAACATTCCTGAACACCTTCAATAATACTTGGGTGCGGATGCATCATATCCGCTAATTCTCTAATGCCTTGATTGGTATGAATTAAATAAGCTACCGCTTGAATGGCAGAACTGGCATGTTCTCCAACTACTCGCATTCCTAAAATTCGCATCCCGTTATCATTGGTTACAATTATTTTAAAAAAACCTTTTGTTTTTCGCATGGCTATAGCTCGAGCATTTGTGCTATAATCTAATTTAACTACTTTGTGAGCTATTCCTTTTTTCTTACAATCTTGTTCACTCATTCCAACGCTAGCGACTTCAGGATTTAAAAACATAATAGTAGAAATGTTTTGGTAGGATAATGGTTTTATAGTTGGTCCAAACATACGAACCACAGCATGTCTTGCTTCACGTTCACCCACATTTACTAAAGCCATGTCTGTTGTTACATCACCTGCAACATATATATTAGAGATGTTTGTTTGTGTATCATCATCCCAAATACTTCCTCGTTCATTTAACTTCACTCCAGCATTTTCTAATCCAATATGCTCCACATTAGCAACTCTACCAACCGATACTAAGGCTTTATCAACGGTAATAATTTCTGTTTTACTATTTTTATATTCTAATTCATATTCTACTTTTCCATTTTTAATTTCCATGCGTTTTAATGAAGATCCATGATGAATTGTTGCGCCATGTTTTTCTAGACTTTCGCTAACTAATGCGGCAACATCTTCATCCTCAAACGGTAAAATTCGATCTGCTTTATCAATTAAATAAACTTTTGTTTTTCCCATATTTGAGAAAATTGTGGCAAACTCACAACCAATAACACCCGCTCCTAATACAACTAAACTTTCAGGTAGTTTAGTTAAATTTTTAACGCCATCACTTGTCATGATAATTTGTTCGTCTATTGGAATGTGAGATAAATACCTTGGCCTGCTTCCTGTAGTAATTAAAATATTATCAGCACTTACTTGTTTAATTGAGCCATCTTCTTTTTTTATGGCAATGGTGTTTTTGTTAATAAAGCAAGCAGTACCTTTTTCATAACAAAATAAATCAGGTTGGTGTTTTTGTAATAAATTTAAATGAACCATCATTTGAGTTTTACGTTCAAATACAGCTTCTTTTAAAGTGTTTATAATGTCCTGATAATTTACATGGTAGTCTGGTACCATTTCTCTTATGGAAGAAACTTTTTGAGAAAGTTCCCATAATGTTTTTGAGGTTAATACACCATCATAAACTCCTGCACCACCAATACGTTTTTTTTCAATCAACAAAACTTTTTTCTTAAAATCTAAGGCGCGCATTGCTCCGGCATATCCACTTGGGCCACCTCCAATAACAATTAAATCATAGTGTTCCATTATTTTTTTGTTTTATTAATGTAAGTCACTTTATTCTCAATCACATCATTTGTGTAGTTTTGTATGTATGCCTTACTGAAATTTAAAATATCTGCATCTGCTTTGTTTTTTAAAAGGTTTGTTTTTAGCAAACTATCTTTTTTGAAATTGTACTTTTCTGTTAATTTAAAATCATTTAATATGTAAAAGAAGCTGTCTTTTACACAACAATAATGAGGTCCTATATAATACATTGAAGGTTGTTCGCTTTCAGCAAGCATACTTTTTCCTAATGAATAAAATGGCTTATCGTAATTTAAATAATCTAAAACAGTAGGTAAAATGTCAATTTGCTGTACTGTTCTTTGTTCTACTTGAGGCATTATATCATTCTTAAATAGTATAATTGGAATAGAATATTGTCCTAAAATAGTTGAATAGAATTGGTCGTTTGAAATACTTGTGTGATCTGGTGTGATAACAAACAGTGTATTGTTAAACCACGGCTGTTTGCTTGCGTCTTTAAAAAAAAGGTTTAAAGCGTAATCTGCATATCCAATTGATTCAGTTATTTCGTAATTTCCTTTAGGAAATTTTCCTTCATATTTTTTTGGAACTTTATATGGATTATGAGAACTTAATGTAAATATAGATGTGAAAAATGGTTGTTTTAAAGTTGACATTTCTGTGACTGTTTTCTTTAAAAATGGCTCATCCCAAATGCCCCATTGTCCATCATAATCTTCATCATTATTATATTCTGTTCTTCCGAAATAATTATCGTAACCGGCTAATTGAGCAAACGAATTTAAATTAATGGTTCCATTTGTTCCTCCATGATAAAATACAGAAGAATAGCCTTTTTCTTTTAGCAGGTTTGGCAACGTTTGTAATTTATTATTACAATACAAAGAGTTTAAGTATTGATTTTCTAAAAAGCTTGGCATGGATGCAATAATTGCAGGAATGCCATTGATGGAGGTTTTACCATTAGCAATGGCATTTTCAAACACCATTGATTTCGACATTAAGCTATCTAAAAATGGGGTATAGCTTATTCTTTTACCAATAGCAGTAAACTCTTTTGAAAAACTTTCTAAGATGATAACACAAACATTTATTTTTTTAAACTCTCCTGTATCCGAAGGATGCAGAGGATTGTAGTATTTTATTAATTCACTTTTATTAAATAGGGAAAGTGGTTTTAATTCCGTTAAGTCAGCTGATTTTAAAACAGAAAATGGTGTATTGATTAGGATGGACGTGTATTTTGGAATTGCATATTTATTAGCATCTAAAAGCACAATCGGTCGTTCATCTATACCACCTCTAATACCTAAAACAGTTGTACTTATTAATAATGCAAAAGCAATAAAATAAAGACTTAGCTTTTTAAAATTAAATTTTATAGATTCATTTTTTTCGTTTTTACGAATCTTGAAATGAACTTTGGTAAAAGCCCAAATAAATAAAACATATAGTAATATTAAATACCAGTAATTAGAAATAAAATGTGGAACCAGTTTAGAGAATTCTGTTTGTCCGCCAAAAATTAAATTACCAACTTCAAAAGTTGTGCGTTTAAGTGTAAACTGAAAATAAGCGAAATCTATAAAATTTAAAGATATAGCAATGGCATTGGTTACAATAAATATAATAGATGTTGTTTTTTGATAAACCTTCGAATAATAAAAATTGAACGGAAGTGAACATAATAAAATATATAACGAGTTTGTTGCGGCAATACTAAAGGCATCAAATCTTAATCCGTAAAATAATAAGGAACTCAATTCAGAAAAAGTAATGTCTTGAAAAGAGGATCTATTAAAATAGTAAAATAATAAGCGACAAAAAAAATACATTAAAAAAACAAATGCTATTTGCTTTATTAAATTAACTAATTGTGGTTTGTATGAATTCATTAATTAAAATGCTCGGTTAATACCAATCATCCAACGTGCTTGAAAATAATCTTTTTCAGCAAATGGTAATCGGTTAATAAATAAAGGCATATCAAAACGAATAGTTAAAGGTTTTAAGCCATACAGCGGACCCCATTTTTGAATACTCACTGCAATACCCACACCTGCATCAGCCATTAAGTTCGACATAACAGTTGCTTTATTAGGGGCATTGATATTAATTGTTCCTGCATCTGCAAACAGGTAAGGATTTATTTTAATAGAGTTATTTAATTGTTTGATATTCATAAAACTAAATAGTTCACCAAATTCAATTTCAGCACTTGCCGATGCTCCTGATGTTCCTTTGTAATTATTGCCTATAACCCCATTTGCATCTTCTGCAGCTAAAACATAACCCGAATACCCTCTTAAATTTAATCCACCACCTGCTGTAAAATGATTAGTAATTGCACCATATTTTCCCCACTCTGGTGGAATAAATCCATTGGAGCGTGTGTATTTATTATCCATTAATTCCTCTGGGTTTGCCCCCGCAGCAAATAACATGGATTCGTCAGCTAATTGCGATCCAAAACCCAATTGTGCAAATACACGGGTATTGATATTTATTTTCCCTAAGTCATTTTTATTAATTGCGGTGTAATGAATATTAGAATAATCATAATCTCTGGTTAAAGCACTTGCCCTCATATTTAGATTCATAAAACCAACTCCTCTGTTGTAATTATAGTTATGATCAATGCCAACATTTAAATAGCTGTTCATTTTTTGAATTTGCCATTCCTTTTGATTAATTAAATATACCAAGTCGTTTGGCATATCGCGCACCATTGCTTTGTATTGAATATAAATTCTGTTTTTATCGTTATTACTTTTTTTCTCAAATCCAATTAACCCACTTTCTAATCCATCTAATGATTTTAAGGTCATGTAAATAGTTGATTTTTTAATAAATTTTGCAGTTGATGTTCTATAATTTAATAAAAACGAAAACACATTATAGTTATTTATTTTAGTTGTTGAGTCTAAAAATGCTTGCCCTAAACCACTGCTAAACCAAGCAGTTAAATCAAATACATGTTTAGTATTCATATAACCACCATTTAAATGCGCCCCCACTTTTACTCCATCATAACCATTATACCATAAACTTGGCCGTGCTTTTATTTCGTAATGTTTCCAATCTAAAGGATTATAAATTTTAGAATCGAATGTTACATTAACCCGATGATGTTTTACATTATTCATCATATCCACATCAGCCAAACGACGGGAAGGATCAATGATGACATTTTTTAATTTTCCGCTTAACTGAACTTTGGCAACGTAAGTAGGTTTTACTTTACCCCAACCAATCCAACGAGGTAAAACAATTGATTTAACAGGTTTTTCGAACCAGGTATTTGGAATGTGGTACATGTAAGCAGAATCATTTTTATCAATCACCGCAAAATCAATTGGCATTTGCATATCGCCTTTGCGTTTAAACTTAATTAAATATTCGCTTTTTTGTTTACCGCGTTTTACACGACCAATTTTGTAATCTATTTTTTTTGTGGTTTC
>CANHPI010000026.1 GCA_947462425.1 Bacteroidota bacterium | reverse complement strand
TCTTCTTTTACTTGATCCGGACGAACAAATAAATGCGCATCATCTTGAGTAAAGCCACGAACACGTGTTAAACCGTGTAGTTCTCCTTTTTGCTCATAACGATAAACCGTTCCAAACTCTGCGTAACGTATAGGCAAATCTTTGTAAGATTTTGGTGACGATTTATAAATTTCGCAGTGATGCGGGCAATTCATTGGTTTTAAGTAAAACTCTTCACCTTCGTGAGGTGTTTTAATTGGTTGAAATGAATCTGCTCCGTATTTTTCGTAATGTCCAGAACAAACGTATAATTCCTTTTGAGCAATATGAGGCGTAACAACAGGTAAATAACCCGCTTTCATTTGCGCCTTTTGCATAAACTGAATTAAACGTTCGCGTAACATCGCACCTTTTGGCAACCATAATGGTAAACCAAGCCCCACTTTTTCAGAGAAAGTAAATAATTCTAATTCCTTACCTAACTTACGATGATCACGCTTTTTAGCTTCTTCCAATAAAACTAAATATTCTTTTAGTTCCTTATCCTTAGGAAAAGCAATACCATAAATGCGAGTCAACATTTTGTTTTTCTCGTCGCCTTTCCAATAAGCACCAGCAATATTTAAAACCTTTACAGCTTTAATAAATCCAGTATTTGGAATATGTGGTCCACGACATAAATCCGTGAAATTACCTTGAGTATATAATGAAATATTACCGTCGTCTAAACGCTCTAATAAATCTAATTTATATGAGTCATCTTTGTCGGTAAAATATTTGATTGCATCCGCTTTACTAATTTCTTTGCGAACAAATACACTATTTAAACGAGCTAATTCTAACATTTTAGCTTCAATTTTTTCAAAATCAGCGGGTGTTAAAACTTCACCATTTAAATCAACGTCATAATAAAAACCAGATTCTAAAGGTGGTCCAACCCAAAATTTCACATTTGGATATAATGCTTCTAATGCTTCTGCTAATAAATGTGCAGATGAATGCCAAAGCGTATTTTTACCTTCTTCATCATTCCACGTCAATAAACTTAAGGTGCTGTTTTCATTAATAGATGTGTTTGCATCAACAACTATACTATTAATTTTTGCGGCTAATACATTGCGGGCTAAACCTTCGCTAATGCTTGTTGCAACTTGCATTGCAGTAATTCCTTTTTCGTAATCACGAATGGAACCGTCTGGTAGAGTTATTTTTATCATATACTTTCCCCACTTACAACGTGGGCTTTAAATTTGGACGACAAATATACTAGAATTTGTTAATTTAAATTTGATAGAAATTAAAATAAATAAATTTAAATTAACTCTTAATCAATAATTTAACAATTATTTCAAATTAGATGTTAAAACATCTAATGTTATAACATATATTTGCGTAATAATAATTAATAACACAAAAACAATAAAATTAATTTATGAAAACAACATTAAAAACATTAGTAGCAGTTGCAGTAATATCTGTAAATGCAAAAGCACAAACAAACTGGAATGTAGATGCATCTCATAGTAAATTAGGATTTGCAGTTACGCACATGATGGTAAGTGAAACAGAAGGTAAATTTAAAGTTTACGAAGGAAAAGTATCTTCGTTAAAGGCTGATGCAGATTTTACGGATGCAAAAATTGATTTTTCAGTAGATGCTGCAAGTATAAACACTGACGATGAAAAAAGAGATGGTCATTTAAAAAGTGCTGACTTTTTTGATGTTGCAAAATTCCCAAAAATCACCTTTGTAAGTAAATCAATGAAAGCTGGTAAAATAAAAAATACATATACATTAATTGGGGATTTAACCATGCATGGAGTTACTAAATCTGTAACCTTAAATGCAATTGGAGCATCAAAAATTGTTAAAGATCCATACGGAATGGAGCGATATGCTTTTAAAGTAACTGGTAATGTTAATCGTAAAGATTTTGGTTTAGTTTGGAACGCAGTTTTAGAAGCTGGAGGTGTTGCAGTTAGCGAAGAAGTAAGATTAGATATTAATATAGAAATTACAAAAGCAAAATAAAAATTAAATAATTAATTTAGTCCTCGGCAAAACCGGGGACTATTTTTATAATATTGAAATTAGAAGACGAAATACAACAACAAAAATTTAAAAGCATTGAACAAAAGTTAATGCTTAATTTAATTTATACAACTAATTGGATAAATGGCAAACACGATTGTTTTTTTAAAGATTCTGAAATAACTATTCAACAGTATAATGTCTTAAGAATTTTAAGAGGGCAACATCCAAAACCTTGTAGTATTAAACTTATTAAAGAAAGAATGTTGGATAGAATGAGTGACGCATCCAGAATAGTAGATAAATTAAATTCAAAAAAATTATTAGTACGAAAAGAATGCCCAAACGATAGAAGAAGCGTTGATATTGTAATTACTGACAAAGGATTAGAACTATTACAATCTTTAGACTATATAGATAATACATCTGAACAATTTTTTAAATCTTTATCGCCAAAGGAAATAACGACGCTTAACGATTTATTAGATAAGTTAAGAGACTAATCAAGACTCAAAAGATTGAAGAGACTTTAAAGACAAAGGATTTACGATAAAAAACAGGTTTAATTTTACAATCTAATTCAAAATACTTATTTTCACTAATAAAGAAAAACAATTCTTCAACATAACCACCTATTTTTTTCATGTGGTTAAAAAATCAACTTAGCAAAAAACTTTCTAACTTTGCTATTATCAAACCAAAGCACAATGTTAGGATTAAAATTAGAAACTGACCCTCGTTGGGTAAATATTGTTGAAACAAATATTGAAGAAATTTTAACTGATCATGCCTATTGTGAGCAAAAAGCGGCAACCAATGCACTTTCTATTATGATTAGCTATCCTTATCATACTGATTTAGTGGAAGAAATGGTAAAACTGGCAAAAGAGGAATTAACGCATTTTGAAATGGTTCATCAAAAAATTAAAGAACGCGGTTTTAGGCTTGGCTTTGAACGTAAAGATGAATATGTTGGTGAGCTATATAAGTTTATGAGAAAAGGGCATAAAAAAGAAATTGTTTTAATTGACAGACTTTTATTTGGTGCTATAATTGAAGCTAGAAGTTGCGAACGTTTTAAATTATTGTCTGAACAAATAAACGACGAAGATTTAAAATCGTTTTATAGAGATTTGATGATTAGTGAAGCAACACATTATACGCTATTTATAGGTTTTGCCCGTAAATATGGCAGCCAGTTTGAGGATATTGATGCAAGATGGCTTGAATGGTTAAATTTTGAAGCTGAATTAATAAAAAACTACAGCAAAAAAGAAACAATTCATGGGTAAATTCCTATATTTGAAATAAAAAACATGAAAAATTTAACTCTAATAACTATTTTATTTATTTGTTTAACATCTTGTAAAAAAGACAGAGTTTGCACTTGTACTAATCAAGATGGTAGTATAAATTCTCAAGCTACTTTTACCAATGTTACAAAAAAAGAAGCCAAAACATATTGCGTATCTGTATCGCAGGGTGTTTCATGTTCGGTAAAATAAAAATGCGTTGACAACACTGCCTTTTATTTTTAATCAAAAAAATCAACTAAGCCATTTAAATTGGAATTAAAAAAATAATTTAAAGTCCTAAAAGCCTTAGTACATTTATAATTAATTACAATTCAATTCTCTGATTATCTTGTAAAGTATAATGTAATAATTTACTCTTACATTCAACTTAAAATCACAAAATTTAAATTAATTATTTTTGCTGCTTCATTACAATAATTCAATTTCCACTAACTATTCGATTAAATCAATATTTTTAAGATTGATTTTTTAATCATATCTTTTGAATATAAGTGTTTAGGAGCAACCTAAATATTTTAAAGACAGAGAATATTTGATTTAAAGACAATAATTGTATCTTTGCGCTCTAAAAAAAATAAAATGGCAGGAAATATTACTTTTACAATGATTAAGCCCGATGGAGTTGAGGCTAACAATATCGGCCCAATTTTAGCGAAAATAAACCAATCAGGTTTTAAAATTGTAGCTATGAAATACATGAAGTTAAGTGCTGAAACAGCTGGTAAATTTTATGAAGTTCACAAAGAACGTCCTTTTTATGGCGAATTAGTAAGCTATATGAGCAGCGGACCAATAGTTGCTGCAATATTATCTAAAGATAACGCTGTAGCTGAATACAGAACATTAATTGGAGCAACTGATCCTACTAAAGCTGACGAAGGAACTATTCGTAAATTATTTGCAAAATCTATTGCTGCAAATGCAGTTCATGGTTCTGATAGCGATGAAAACGCTAATGCTGAAGCAAACTTTTTCTTTTCTCAGATAGAACGCTTCTAATTTAAAAAATTCATTTATTCAAAAAAGGATTCCTAGTTAGGAATCCTTTTTTATTTTTAACAAAATTGATTGAATTTATTCCATTGGTGGTTAAATAAAGTAGCTTTTAAATTTTGTGATTTATGGAAATACTTGTATTGAAAAACTGATCAATATTATTATACTAGCGTAGAAAAGTATTAAATTAATTTTTCGTTTTCAGCAGGTGTATAATCTTTAAAATAAACATCAATACAAACTAACATAGCTAAGAAGCCCCAAAATGGAACTGAGGCTTTATCTGTATCTAAAAAATTATTTAAAAAACCATGAACAAAATATGTACTTAGTCCCATTAAAATTGTAATAGTTAATATTTTAATTGACTTATCTTTTACAGTATAAACTAATCTATAACCCAAAAACATTACAGCAAATACTAAAACAATAACTATTAACGAACCCAATAAACCTTGTTCACATAAAGGACCCAAATATTCGCTGTGAGCATTTCCTTTATCTCCAAAATTGGTTGATATAATTGTTTTAAGACTGCTTTTTTGAAAAGGTGCATATAAAAACTGATAAGTACCTGGCCCAAAACCTAAAAAAGGTTTTTCTTCAAACATTTGTAAAGCGCAACTCCATCTGTTTAAACGTTCTAGGTTAGAGGCATCTGTAGAAATATTGGACATGGATTCAATATTTGCTGTAATATCACCATCCGAATCTGTATTATTTCTTCCTAACACCATTAAAATTTCGGTTTGAAAAGACATAAAAATAACAACAGTTCCAATGATGGTTAATAATATTGTTCTGAATTTTATTTTTAATAATAAACTTACTAATACAGCTAACGAAACCACTAAACTTAACCAACCTGCTCTGGCAAATGAAACAATAATAGATATTATAAAAATAGTTAAGATTGTAAAACAAACTATTTTAATGACTTTTGAAATATTTTTCATAAATAACATACCGCACATAACAGGAATATACATTGCTAAAGCTGCTCCATAAGCTGTATGGTCATTATAAAAAGGTGATACAATCCAATCGGCAATTTTTTCATCAAATGCATAAGCCGAATGCTTAATTGTGGTTATAATGGCAACAATTGCCAATGCAATTGAATAAAACAATAAATGATTTATAATAGCCCGTTGCTTTTTAAACAATTCGGTACAAATAAAATAACAAGACGTTAAAAACCAAATACGGGCCAAAATAAACTTCATTGAAATAATAGGTAATTCGCTAGTAATGGTTGTAATAAGAATCCAAATTAACTGAATAATAATAATTAAAGTTATTGGATGCTTTAAAATACGACTATTTGTAAATCCACTATTTAGCTCGTTTAAAAAGTAAATAAATGTAATACCAATCATTAATGGCTCTGCTGGCAAACTTAAATTAAGTCCATCATTTAAGCCTAACTCCTTTAAGCTAATTGCTAGTGGTGTAGAAAAAACCATGATATACATGATTTTTTCAATGTCAAAAACAGCTAATAAAATAATTAAAATAAAAAATGGCAATAAATTGAAAAGATAGAACATATCTTTTGCAAATAGCAACACATAAGCATTAATTAAAATGTAACTAATGATTATAAAATAAAATACGTAAGTATTTTTAAGTTTAATCAATTTGTTGCTTATTGATATTTAAAAAAATAATAACAATACAAGCTATCAATAAAGATGATAACGAGATAATGGCTATAATTAAGGATCTTATAGGATAGCATTTACTGTCGGGTAATGTTGGTTTTGAAACAACATTGGTATAACTTATATGACTATTATGCTCAAATTTAAATTTATTTACCTCATTTCTGAAGTAATTATAGGTTCCTAACTGACTTGAATAAATAGTTCCTAAGGTATTTAAATCCGTCACTTTATTTGTTATACCATTTAATGTTTGATTTTCTGATTCATTCAAACTTTTTTCTCCCCCACTTTTATGTTTCTTCTTTAATAAAATTTTTGCCTGTGCAGTAACATCTACAATATTATATTCTTTACGAATATTATCAATTAATAATTTTAGTGAATCAGCCTTTTTATTTTCCAATTCCAATTCCTCTTGATTGTTAATGATATATTCATTTAGTCTTTCTCGTCTAATGTCTGTTATTAAATCATTTACAGCATCAATAATTCCATTAACAATATTTTGCGCCATCTCAGGTGATTGATCCTTAACTGATATTTCAATCGATTCATACAAAGTAGCATTAATGGATACCAATTCTTTATATTTTAAATTAAACCAAGTTTGATGTCTATTATCTAATGTATCAATATCATAATGCTTATATAAATCAAATTTGTTGCATACAGCTTTTTTAACCTCTTCACTATTGAACCATTGTAATAATTGTTCAGTATTTGATTCCTCAGAACTTGGACTTAAATTTACTGGATACACAATTGCATAGGATTTATAAAGTGGTTTAATAACCATTTCAGATGAAATAAAAATACCTACAAGAACGGACACAATTAATACTGTAATTAATTTTTTCCAATGCGGCAATAAGGTTTTTAAAATATCTTCAGTTTTAAAGTTTTCCATTATTCTTGGTTTTGTGAATGTAAATGATGGTTTATTTTTTTTTTAATGGCTGTAAGTTTTTCAATGCATAAAAGATATAAAAAAGCAAGTAAGACAGCAGATGATGTAGAAATCAAAACAATCAGCCATCTCATTGGCCTAGCTTTACTTTCATCACCAATTGCTTTTTCAACAATAAATTTAGATGGTAATGGTTTATTGTAATTTACCAATGCTTCATCATATTTATTTTTAATAATGGGGTATTTTAATCTGTATTTTTTAAGGTTTGAAAACACGTTATCATAGGCAGTTCCGTATTTTTTAAGTACATCCAATTTTTCCTGTAATTTTTTTTGTGCTGACTCACTTCCTTTTTCAATAGCCTTTGCCATACTACGAGAGTAAGCTTCAATTTCTGCTTTATTATCTAAAACACCTAATTCTTTTATTACTTGTAAACTATCTTCTAATTCATTTATTCTTGTAATTGTATTGTCGTACTCTTCTTTAGTAATATTTAAGGCCTGTTCAGCAACTTGTCTTGTCATTTTAAACTTAACAGTGTCTGCATAAGCAACAATCGAATTAGCAATGTCAGCTGATCGATTTGCAACATAATCATAAACTTCAATTTTAATAGAAACAAAGTTAGTTCTCTTAAAACTAACCATATCATCCCATTTTAATTTTAAATAATGATTAGCATCAATTGTATTTTTTTTAATATCCCAATTATTCCATAAATCATATTTATCAGCAAGACGTGTTCTTATTTCTGATGAATTTAAAATTTGCAGTAATTTTTCTGCATCATCTTCATCTCCCAAATCCATATAATCTTCCTGAGATCCTTGATTTTGCTCTATTAACAATTTTGATACTGAAAATGTACGTGAAGGAAAAACAATAGCAGTTGCTTTATATTGCGGTGATACCAAAAAAGAAATAATAATTGAAATAACAGCTGCAATAACTGATACAACAATCAACTTTTTTCTCATGGTGAAAATTTTAGCTAAAAGCTTTATTGATTCGCTATTTAAATCTGGTTGATTCATCCGCCAAATATACTATTTTCATATATAAAATAGTTTTTTTTTATATGAATTAGAAAAGATTTTACAATTATGCTATTATAAATTACTTTATACTTAGTTATTATTTATACTTAATAAATCTAAAAATAGATTTTAAGTTTATTAATCCAGATACAAATGCCCAAATACCTGAAAAAACAGTCATAATTCCAAAATTAATTATCCAGCTTTGAGTAAAGGATTTTGACGCGTAATTAAAAACTACAATACCCAAAATAAACACAACCAAAGCTATTATTAGCCTAACATTAATTTTAAACTTAAATATTTTATATGCAAAGTATATTTGAATACCTGCTGTAAAAAACTGGGTAATTAAACTCGAATAAGCACTTCCTAATGCCTTATATTGTGGAATTAAAATAAAATTAAGAACCAAATTGATACAAATACCGATAATAGCCATCGTATTTAACTGCTTTAAATTACCATTAGCGGTTAATAAAGTTCCAAATATATAGGTTGTAGATACTGCGGTGAAACACAACATAAGTATACTAAACTCAGCAGCAGAATCGGTAACACCATGATTAATAAGTCCGGATAATTCGTTTGAGTATGCAAAACAACCTACTGAGATAACCAAGGCTGGAGTAATTAATAAAATAAAAGACAATTTAACTAACTGCTCTACGTTTTCTTTATGCTTTAACATTCTACTAAAAACAGGAATTAATTGAATTGAAAATAAATAAGGAATCATATTTCCTGCTTCTAATAACCTAAAAGCTTTAGCATAAATACCTGCCTGTTCGGCTCCTTCACCTTCCGGCAATAAATAACCTATCATAACACTGTCTAAACGATTATAAAAAGTCATCAATAACACTAAAATTGCAAAAGGGAAACTTTGTTTTAATATCATTAAACTAAAAGGCCAATTCCATTTTAATTTAAAATGATCTGTTTTATAATATACTGTAATAAAAGCTATTAAAGCGGTTAATATATATCCTATAGTTTGAGTATAAACAAACATCATAATATCTATTTCAATTCCAAACCATCTTAATAATAAACCTAGGCATAAAAAAATCATGATTACCCTATCTGCAACTGAAACAAAGCTATCTGTTTTAAACAAATGCAATCCCAAAAGACTAGATCTAAGATACAAAATCATACTAATAAGAAACTGGTTAACCGCCAAAATGGCAAGCAATTTCATGTATCTAAAATCATAACCAATTACTAATCCTAATAGGATTGTAACAGCAAAGTAAATAATACCCAATACTAATTTCAGTGAAAATAAACTGCTAAAATGCTTGGTTAAAAGATGATTGTTTTGAGCAATGTTTTTATTATTGAATTGAGTAACCCCAAAATCAAGAATAATATTTAATAAAAAAGAAAAGTTGAATAATATAGCATATTCTCCATAGGAGACATTTCCAACAGCGTTTTGAACAGAAGGTTCTATGCCTAAAGACCAAAATGGCTTAATCAATAAATTAAGAACAATTAGGAAAGCAATATTTTTAACAAATTTTTTTTGTTGCATAAAATAGAAAACAAATATATTGTTTTTTCGTGGTGATAAGGTTAATTTTATTACCTAACTGAGTTAGCAATAAACATCGTAAGATAATTGTAAACCAACTTTTAAAGTTTTAATTCGATAAAAGGATCCCAATAATATTTCTTTAAATTAATTACGGTATCATTTTCTACTTCAATATTTTCTTTAAGAAGTAACTCCTGCATTGCATAAGGTGAACTAAAATGATGTTTACCGGTTAATTGCCCATTTCTGTTTAATACTCTGTGTGCAGGAATGTATTCTTTTTGGAAATGAGCTGCATTCATAGCATAACCAACAACTCTTGCTGATGATTTAGCTCCCAAATAATTTGCAATAGCTCCATAACTTGTTACTCTGCCTTTAGGAATTAATCTTACCACTTGAAATACCTGGTCAAAAAAATCAGAATTAGTTTTTACCATTTTATAAGACCATTAAATTACAACCCCTAATATCGCTATCGTCAAACCTTCCAAGTATCTCAAAATAAGAATCTTGATTAATTCGTCCTAAATCTTTTGTTTCTATAAATGAACAAGAATTAATGTTTGCTAAATCAATTATATTTACACCTCCACTCTTTTGTTTTTTAACATATGAAAAAGGATCATTCACATCTCTAATCATAACTTTCATCCAGGGAGGACATTCAAATATTCCATTATCTTTTGAATATGCTTGAGATAATAATTCAGTCATACCATACTCGCTATGAATTAATGATACTTTTAATTTAGATTTTAAAGTTAAATGCAATTCCTCTTTTAATAATTCCTTACGTCTTCCTTTCATTCCTCCTGTTTCCATTACAATAAAGTTATCCGTTAGTTCCAAGTTTAAATCTGCTAAATCTAGCAAAGCATAAGTTACACCTAGTAATAGTGTTTTTTGCCCCGATTGCTTTAAGGTTTCAATAGTGCTTACTAAATCTGTTAAATTATTTAAATAAAATCCACTTAATTTGTGATGAGAGTCTGCAATTAATTTATTAAACATATACACTAACGACGACCCTGTTCGTTCCAAATAATTTGGCAATAAGGCTAAAATGCAATAATCAGAAGGTTTTCCATAAAAATTTTCAAAACCTTTTGCAAAAGAATATTCATATATCCTTGGATCGTTAACGTAATGTTTAGATGTAATTTGTCCGGTTGTTCCGCTACTCGAAAAACAAACAGCGTTTTCACTTAACTCATTACAAATAACCTGTTGGGTTTTAAAAAACTCTATCGGTAAAAACGGAATTTGCGAATAGTGATTAATATCATTTGGGTTCAATTTTAAAGCCAACACATAGTGGTGATATGCTGCATTGCATTGATATTGATAATGAAATACTTTTAATGCTAATGTATTAAAATCAGCTTCCGACTTTAATGCAAAAATTTGGTTGATTATTTCTTTTGGTAACGACAATTAGATTTAATTTATATTTCGTAAATTTATGCTGAATTTTTTATGAAGATTACTTTTATTAAATATTTTTTATTGTTTATCGTTGTTTTCATCAGCGTTTTTTCTTGTGTCAAAAAAACAACCTATCCAACTACCCCAGTAATTGAGTTTAAAGCATTTTATCCTTATGTTGGAGATTCTGCCGATTTGCAATTAAAATTTACTGATGGTGATGGCGATATTGCCGTTTCATCAGATAACACCATTAAAAATTTCTGGTATACTTATTATTACAAAGATACTATTACACAACTATATCGAGCATACTCTATTTATAATGATTCAACCGGAATTTATGACACTTTAAGAACTGGCTATCCTATTACATTGCCCGATGATTCATATAAAGGTAAGCCAATTAGTGGCGAAATAAGTGTTCGTTTGCAACGATTTCGACATAGCAAAAAAATAAAAAATGTAAAATATGTTTTTTATTTATTTGACCAAGCTGGAAACAAAAGTAACGTGGTTACATCTCCAGAGTTTAATGTTCAATAATTAAATATTAAATCCGATTTTACTATTTTAAAACACAAAACACTACCTATTTTAGTATTGTATTAAAATAGTATTACATTGCCCCAATCTTATCATAAAGCTCTACACTACTAGTAGAAAACTATATAGAAATTTAATTAGATAAATAAGGTTTTAATTGTAACATTCGCATATTTAAATTAAAATATTTTTAAATAACCTATTCATGTATTTGTATTATAAACAAAAAAACTACTCATAATTATGAGTAGTTTTTTTAAACCAAAAATAATTTTTGATTATTTTACTAATAAATCAAGCGTTGGAGCAACTTTAGTTCCTGGTAATTTTACTGGAGATCCCAATTGAGCTGCAAAACTTCCTTGAACTTCACCAGTTTTGTATGTAGTAAATCCAATACGGTATAACCCAACTGTTAATGATTTTAAAGGATTACTAACATCACTAGTAATACGCATTAATGAATTGTATTTACTTCCAGATGGCTGAGCTGGCATTTCTCCAGAGTCATCATTTTGGTCAATTGAATTCCACTTTGCTGTTTTCCCTTTAGTTGCAATATCAGCAAGAGCAGTAACTCCTTCAGCTTTTTCGAAAGAAATCCATGTGTCAAAGTAGTTTTTAGTATCTGCTTTGTTTGCGTCATAATCTGCAGCTAGAAAATCTGTTTTTTCAGGAGTCATTTTCGCAGGTACCGGAGAAACCATACGGATACCAATTTCTGGTGCTACCAAAGGAATCCATACATACAAATAATAGTATTTTTTTCCACCTTTTTCTTCATCAGGCTTAGAACCTGGTTTTACATAACCGTAATAAGTGATTACATCTGTGTAAGGAACTCTTAATTCTTTACCCATTACTGTTTTTTTACCTAAATCAGCTTTGAACTTATCCAGTTCTTGGGCATTAACACTGTTAGAACAAATTACTGACAGTGCAGCAACTGATAAAACGCTTAATTTTTTTTTCATAAAATGTTTTTTAAATTTTTTCGCCTACTCTTTTATAGCTTTTCGGCTGTCGCTCAAAATATCAAATATACTTTTTTATCATTGTTGCTCAATAAAAGTATAGAATTTACGTATAAAATTAATTAGATTTTTAAGATAGATGAAATTAGTTTTTTAGTTTTTTTCAAAAACTATTAGCGGTTCGTTAATATAAATCCCATAAAAAAACCGATAATTTTCAATTTATAGTTGAAAATTATCGGTTTTATTTTAGAGACTTAAAAAAATTATTTAACTAATTTTCAATTAATTAAATTTTTAAATTTTACGCTTTAACGGAAGCTCTAATAATGTTTAAAGCGCCTCCAGCCTTAAACCACTCAATTTGTTGAGCGTTATAACTATGGTTTACTTTAAATTCTTCTTTGCTGCCATCAGCATGAGTTAAAGCAATGGTTAACTGAACTCCTGGTGCAAATCTAGTTAAGCCTAAAACATCGATTGTATCATCTTCTTTAATTTTATCGTAATCTGCAGTGTTGGCAAATGTAATGCCCAACATCCCCTGTTTCTTTAAGTTTGTTTCGTGAATACGAGCAAAAGATTTTACTAATACCACTTTTACACCTAAATGACGAGGCTCCATCGCAGCGTGCTCACGAGATGAACCTTCTCCATAGTTCTCATCACCTACTACAATTGACCCAATGTTTTGAGCTTTGTATTGACGTTGAACTACAGGAACACCTTCGTATGCACCATTAATTTGATTTTTTACATTATCCGTTTTATCGTTGAATGCATTAACTGCACCAATTAACATGTTGTTTGAAATGTTATCTAAATGTCCTCTGAATTTTAACCATGGGCCAGCCATAGAGATATGATCTGTTGTACACTTACCTTTTGCCTTAATTAATAATTTTAAACCTTTAAAATCAACACCATTCCATGCAGCAAATGGATCTAATAATTGTAAACGTTTAGAAGTTGGCTCTACTAAAACTTGAACTTTACTTCCATCAGCTGCTGGCGCTTGGTATCCTGCATCTTCAACAGCAAAACCAGTTGGAGGTAATTCGTAACCAGTTGGCTCGTCTAATTTAACTTGCTCACCTTTTTCGTTAGTTAAAGTATCTGTTAATGGATTAAAACTTAAATCACCTGCAATGGCCATTGCTGCTACAACTTCAGGAGAAGCTACAAATGCAAACGTATTTGGATTACCATCTGCACGCTTCGCAAAGTTACGGTTGAAAGAATGGATGATTGTATTTTTCTCTTGTTTCTCAGCACCTACTCTATCCCACATACCAATACATGGCCCACAAGCGTTGGTAAACACAGTTGCTCCTACTTCATCAAATGTTTTTAAGAAACCGTCACGCTCAATCGTGTAACGAATTTGCTCAGAACCTGGATTAATTAAAAATTCAGCTTTTGACTTTAAACCTTTAGCAGAAACTTGTTTCGCTAAAGATACAGCACGAGAAATATCTTCGTAAGAAGAGTTTGTACAAGAGCCAATTAGACCTGCCTCAATTTTTAAAGGCCAGCCATTAGCAATAGCTGCATCTTTTAATTTAGAAATAGGCGTTGCTAAATCTGGAGTAAAAGGACCATTTACGTATGGTTCTAATTCTGATAAATTAATTTCAATGACTTCGTCAAAATA